>CACIXL010000004.1 GCA_902590625.1 uncultured Pelagibacteraceae bacterium
TAAAGAAACCGTTAACAATCCAATTAAAGATAAAGACTTAAAAGACTTACTTGGTGTTGAAAAATTTAATTATGGTGAGATAGAAGAAGAGAATAGAGTTGGTGTTGTAACAGGTTTAGCTTGGACAGAAGTAGGAGGGGAAATTTTAAAAATTGAGTCCGCAATAATGCCTGGAAAAGGAAAAATGCAAATTACAGGAAAACTTGGAGATGTAATGCAGGAGTCAGTAAAAGCTGCTAAATCATACATTAGATCTAAAAGTTTAGATTACGGAATTATACCACCGATATTTGATAAAAAAGATTTTCATATACACGTACCAGAAGGAGCGACTCCTAAAGATGGTCCGTCAGCAGGTGTAGGAATGGTAACATCAATAATTTCAGCGATAACGGATATTCCAGTAGATAAAAATGTTGCTATGACCGGAGAAATAACACTACGAGGTCTAGTTTTACCTATAGGTGGCTTAAAAGAGAAATTATTAGCAGCCCACAGAGCTGGAATTAAAAAAAGTTTTAATTCCAATGGAAAATAAAAAAGATTTAGTAGAGGTTCCTAAAACTGTTTTAGAATCAATAGAGATTATACCAGTAAAAAATGTTGATGAAGTGTTGAAAGTAGCTTTAACTAAAAATTTAAAAAGAGTTGAATGGGTTGAAGTTGATCAGATTTCTAAAAAGGAAAAAGAAAAAAAAGAATTAAGCACCCACTAAAACTAGTCTAACCACTCTTTAAATTTATCAATATTATTTTGAATATAATCAGGAAGAAAATCTACATTAATTTTTTTTAAAATTGATTTTCCAGACCATTTGTATTCTCTCTGATCTACGTTATGATCATACATGACTCTTTTTTCTTCAATAAGTTTTTTTATATCATTAGTTTTAAGACCACTTTGTTCAAACTCATAATGGTGCGCAAAATTACGTAATTTTTTTTCCAAATCTTCAGGAGTTCTAATACAAGTAAAGTGCCAACCACCATTATTTACGTATAATAGATTCGAGTATTTTTTCTTAGAGAACAGAACATCTAAACGCCATGAAGGGTATTTTTTTGATTTAATATTTCTGAGCCATTGCGGTGAAATAAAGTTTTTAAATTTAACCGCTTTCGAACCAGACCAAATAAATTTATCATAAAGAAGATTAAATTTGTAATAGAACATTTTTTGTTTAAATATTACTATGTTGTCTTTAACTTCATCAAAATTTAAATTTTTAAAATTTGGTATTTCATCTAAATCACTTATAACAACTAGGTCATTATTATTTAAATTTTTTAAACCTTTTTTTATATTTTCCCTTTGAAAATAGTCTCTAGCCATTCCGTTTAATATTAGTTTTTCTTCAACTATTTTAGGAGAGTCGTTTTCGTTAATATCTCTTATACTAGGAGGAGGTTGGTCTATAATTATATATTCAATTTTATCTTGAAATTTTTTATACTTTTGTGGGTCAAAATTTAATTTTTTTTTACTCCCATTATGAGTGTACGTCGCTTCAGTTATAACAAACTTTTTCACATATTTATTTAGCTCATTTAACCTTATATCTAATAAAAGGTCCTCATCATAATACATGAAGCAATCATAAATATTCATGATATTTGAGTTATAATAATTTATAATATAAGTAAATATTTATTAATTATGAAAAAAAAAATAATTATTACGGGTGGACTTGGGTACATTGGCACTGAATTATGCAAATTGTACTCTGGAGTCAGCTGGCATCATCAAATTATTGTAATTGATAATAGATTTATTTCTGAAAGAGTTAATCAATTGAGAAACTGGAATATAGAGTTTATACAAGGTGATATACTTGATAAAGGTTTGATAACAAAATATTGCAAAGATGCAGATATAGTACATCATTTAGCAGGTATAACAGATGTTCCCAGAACAAGAAGCGAGACTTCATCAACGCAAGATGAAAAAATTTTAGAGGTAGGTGAGAAAGGGACTCAAAATATTTTAAACGCTATAAGCGATAAATGTAAAATCATTTTTCCTTCTACTCATGTTGTTTATGAAGGTATTGATCACGTTAAAAAAGATATTTCCGAGGATGAAGTCACAAAACCTGTATTATCGTATTCTAGATCAAAAGCTATTAATGAAGAACAGCTAAAAAGATCTGGGAAAAATTACGTTATTTTAAGACTAGGCTCTGTTTATGGTTATTCAACAGACTCAATGAGAATAGACATAATGCCTAATTTATTTTCAAAAATAGCTTCTCAAAATGGAACATTAAAGTTATTCGCAGGAGGTAGACAAATTAAAAGTCTAGTACCTTTAATTGACGTAGCAAGATGTTTTAAGTTTATGGAAGAAAAGAATGAAATTAATTCGGAAGTATTTAATTTAACAAAAGATACACTCACAGTAAAAGAAGTTGCTGAGATATGTAAAAAAAATAATCCAAAAATAACTTTAAAAGAAACAAATGATGAAGTTCCCAATTTAGGTTTTTCACTTTCAAATGAAAAATTATTAAATGTAGGTTTCGAATTTCTTTATAATATAGATCAAAATATTCAAGAAATGATTCAAAAATGGTCTAAGCAAGATCTTATAAAAGATTTAGAACATGTTAAGGACGGGGAAAATTTATTTGTTGATAAAAGAGGCGTAATTAGTAATCACGAGTTAACAGAACCGATTAACCTTATTGGCTTGATTGATTCTAAAAAAGGCACAATAAGAGCAAATCACTATCACCCACAACAAGAGCAAAAATGTTTATTCACAAAAGGTCAGATAATAGAAATCTTTCAAGATATAATTAATCCAAATTCTCCAAAAATCACACAAGTTGTTAATGAAGGTCAGCTTTCGATAATAAAACCAAATGTTGCACACACAATGGTTTTTACGAAAGATACAACTTTTTTAAATCTTGTACGCGGAGAGCGTGATCATGAAAACTACGGTATAACACACACCGTTAGACATGTTTTTGTTGATGAAAAGGAGAAAAATTTACTATTAAAGTGCTATAAATTTGAGTGCAGATCTTGTGGTAACGAAAATTTGAAGAGAGTTGTTTCTCTAGGCTATCAACCTTTAGCTAATAATTTAACAAATAAAAAAGATGAAAAGTGTGAACTTTACCCTTTAGAGGTAAATTACTGTTCACAATGTCATAATTGTCAACTTTCCGTTGCGGTAGATCCAAAGAAAATGTTTTCGAATTATCTTTACACTTCCTCAACTTCAAAAATTTTTAGAGATCATTTTGTTGAAGCGGCAAAAAAATATGTGAAAGAATTAAAATTAAATAAAAAAAAATCATATATAATAGATATTGGTAGCAATGATGGTGTGGCTTTAAAACCTTTTATAGATTTAGGATTTAAAAAAATACTTGGAGTTGAACCTGCCAAAAATTTAGCAAAACTTGCAAATAAAAATAAAATTAAAACCTTCAATGGTTTTTTAGAAAAAAAGAATATAAAAAAGATCAAAAAAAATGCTGATTTAATTTTGGCTTCAAACGTATTTGCCCATTCAGATAATTTAAAAGAAATGACCGAATGCATGCTCACTTTGTTAAGTAAAAAAGGTACTATAATTATAGAAGTTCAATATTTAATGAATACTCTTAAAGATTTAACATTCGATAATATATATCATGAGCATTATAATTACTGGTCATTAACATCTTTAATTTACTTTTTTAATCAATTTAAAGCTAAAATTTTTAGATCTGAGAGAGTCGATACACATGGTGGATCTATAAGAATTTATATAAAAAAGGATAAAAAAGTAAAAATTGAACAAAGTGTTAAAAAGATGCTTAGAGAAGAAGAAATATTCGGAATAAAAGATTTTAAAACATATCAAAAATTTGGTCAAAAAGTTTATAAAATCAGAGAAAATGTTTTAGAAAATATTAAAAAACTTAAAAGCAAAAATAAGAAAATTATAGGATACGGTGCGCCAGCAAAAGCAACTACTGCCTTAAATTTTTTTGGAATATCTAAAGAAATTGATTTCATTGTTGAAGATAACAAATTAAAACACAATAAGTTTATTCCAGGAGTGCAAATACCAATTAAAAATAAATCTCAAATAAAAGATAAGAAAAATATTCTCTTAGTTCTGGCATGGAATTTTTATAATGATATAAAAAAAAATAATAAAAATCTTTCAGAAAATTTTGTAAATATAAAAGAATTAGAGACTAATAGTTAGAAATGAGACTTTTCCAAATCTCAAAAATATTTCTTATATTTTCAAAAAAATAATTAATATAAAATTCAGTAATTGGAAATTTTTGAACTACAAAGTCTTGAAAAAAATACAGCCCTCTTGATATGACAATAATTATTACTAAAAACAATAACAGAGAGTTATAAAATCCTAAAGAAATTTTTTCATCAGGCAATTTTTTCTTACTCTGATAATTTTGAAGTTTAATACCATGTTTTTTTGCCAGGTATTCTGGAGAGTATAAATCTATTTCTCTAGGTTTTCTAATTGTTCTCTTTTTATCTTTTTTTAACTTATTTACTTTTTGTTCAACCTTTTGATGTTTTGATACGATTTCCTGATTTTTGATAGGTCGTTCAATTTTTTTAGTTTCATTTATAGGAAATTGTTTCCATTTGTTCCCACACGAACCGCATTGAACCGTTCTTCCAGAAGCTGTAATAGCATTATCGGGTACTACAAATTTCTTACCACATGAATTACAATTTAAAATCATACTAACTCAATAATACTGCTATTTATATAAATTACACTACAATTTAAATACTTTTTTACTTTATAAAGTTTTTGATGTATATCTCGATTTTATTTAATAGGGCGGTTAGCTCAGTTGGTAGAGCATCTCGTTTACACCGAGAGGGTCATAGGTTCGAGTCCTTTACCGCCCACCATTAAATGCAGGAACTGTGGGGGTGTAGCTCAGCTTGGTTAGAGCGCCTGCCTGTCACGCAGGAGGTCGCGGGTTCGAGTCCCGTCACTCCCGCCACTAGTTGATAATGATTTTCATCTAGAAAGGTGTAAACCTTCAACTTTTAAATAAAAAAATGCTTCCTTCTGTCCTGTATTCTTTGAGAATAAATGTTATAAGACAATATTATTAATATAAGAATCCTCAAACTACGGTATTGAGGTAGGTATTAGTAAACAAAACATGATTTATAATTTTTTATCAGAATATTTATCAATTATAATATTTCTATTTTTAGCTTTATTTTTAAGCATAGGATTTATTTTGGCTAATTTCTTAGCATCTCCTTCTAATCCGGATCCAGAGAAATTATCAGCTTATGAGTGTGGATTTGAACCTTTTGACGACTCCAGGATGGAATTTGATGTTAGATTTTATTTAGTCGCAATACTTTTTATAATATTCGATTTAGAAATTGCATTCCTGTTCCCTTGGGCTATCTCTTTAGGAGGAATAGGCCCCACTGGTTTTTGGTCTATGATGTTTTTTTTGGGTATTCTGACTATTGGTTTTATTTATGAATGGAAAAAAGGTGCTTTGGAATGGGAATAAAAATGAGCTCAAATACAGACAAACAAAAACAGATACCTGAGGAATTTAAAGATTTAGCAAAAAATTTTGCTGAGAAAGGTTTTATAACCACCTCAAGTGAAAATTTAATTAACTGGGCAAGAACTGGCTCCTTACACTGGATGACATTTGGTCTTGCATGTTGTGCAGTAGAAATGATGCAAACTTCTATGCCTAGATATGATTTAGAAAGATTTGGAGCCGCACCAAGAGCCTCACCAAGGCAATCAGATGTAATGATAGTTGCTGGAACTTTAACAAATAAAATGGCACCAGCTTTAAGAAAAGTTTACGATCAGATGCCCGAACCAAGATATGTAGTTTCTATGGGGAGTTGCGCTAATGGAGGTGGTTATTATCACTACTCTTACTCAGTAGTAAGAGGCTGTGATAAAATCGTACCTGTCGATATTTATATACCTGGCTGTCCTCCTTCTGCTGAAGCTTTGCTATACGGAATTTTGCAACTGCAAAAAAAAATTAGGAGAGAAGGTTCATTTAAAAGATAGAAATGATTTCAAAATTACAAACGATTGAAAAATCAATTAATTCAGAACTGTCTAGTAAAATTAAAAATTCAACTATTGATAATGAGGAATTGTTAATTGAAATAGATGAAAATAATCTAGTTGATGTAATTCAATTTTTAAAATCAAATGATAACTGTAAGTTC
Organism: uncultured Pelagibacteraceae bacterium; assembly: GCA_902590625.1. GTDB lineage: Bacteria > Pseudomonadota > Alphaproteobacteria > Pelagibacterales > Pelagibacteraceae > Pelagilacustribacter. Next base: position 6,220 of record CACIXL010000004.1, read on the forward strand.
AAACAACTTATTGATATTGCTGGAGTAGATTATCCAGAAAAAGAAAAAAGATTTGAGCTTATTTATCTATTTTTATCACACGAAAATAATTTAAGAATTAAAGTTTTAATTAAGTTTCCAATTGATCAAGCAATTAACTCTGTCACTAAAATATTTCCCTCTGCTAATTGGATGGAGAGAGAAGTTTTTGACATGTATGGTGTTAAATTTAAGAATCATCCTGATCTCAGGAGAATTTTGACAGATTACGGTTTTAAAGGGCATCCATTAAGAAAAGATTTTCCTTTAACAGGTTTTAACGAAGTTAGGTACAGCGAAAAAGATAAAAAAGTTATTTATGAGCCAGTTAAACTTGAACAAAATTATAGAAATTTTGATTTTGAAAGTCCATGGGAAGGCACAAATTATATTAAAGAAATAAAAAATTCAGAAAAAGATGGTAAAAAAAACTAAATCATTAAGCCTTAATTTTGGACCGCAACATCCCGCTGCACACGGTGTTTTAAGGTTAATATTAGAGTTAGATGGAGAAATAGTAGAAAAAGCAGATCCACATATAGGATTACTGCACAGGGGAACAGAAAAATTAATTGAGCAAAAAACTTATACTCAAGCCTTACCTTATTTCGATAGATTGGATTACGTTGCACCGATGAATCAAGAACACGCTTTTGCTTTAGCTGCAGAAAAATTACTCAAAGTAGAGGTTCCTATCAGAGCCAAATACATAAGAGTAATATTTTGCGAGATCGGTAGAATTTTAAGTCATATTTTAAATGTTACTACACAAGCCTTAGATGTTGGCGCTTTGACGCCTTCATTATGGGGTTTTGAGGAAAGAGAAACTTTGATGACCTTTTATGAAAGAGCATCAGGTTCAAGATTACATGCAAATTATTTTAGAACCGGAGGTGTTCACAAAGATATCCCTATGAAACTTATAGAAGATATTGAAAAATTTTGTAAGTCCTTTCCAAAAATTATTGATGATTTAGAGGGATTACTTACAGATAATCGTATTTTTAAACAACGTAATGTTGAAATAGGCATTGTCTCAAAACAAGAAGCGCTCGATCACAGCTTTTCTGGTGTTATGTTAAGAGGTTCGGGAGTCCCGTGGGATTTAAGAAGATCTCAACCTTACGAAATTTATAAAGATTTAGAATTTAAAATTCCAGTTGGAAAAAATGGTGATTGTTACGATAGATATCTTTGTAGAATAGAAGAAATGAGAGAAAGCGTAAAAATTATACTTCAATGTATTGAGAGATTACCCAAAGGCCCAGTTATATCAATAGATAATAAAATTTCACCTCCAAATAGGGACGATATAAAACAATCAATGGAAGCGCTAATTCATCACTTTAAATTATTTACAGAGGGTTATAGAGTTCCTAAAGGAGATGTTTACACTGCTGTGGAGGCACCTAAAGGAGAATTTGGTGTTTATTTAATTTCAGATGGAAGCAATAAACCTTACAGGTGTAAAATAAGAGCCCCAGGATTTTCTCATCTACAAGCTATGGATTATTTAATTCGCGGCCACATGTTAGCTGACGTTCCCGCCGTTTTAGGTTCGTTAGATATTGTTTTTGGAGAGGTAGATAGATGAGCATAAAAAAAAATCCATGACAACCAACCAAAAGAATTTAAATTTACAGATGAAAATTTAAAAAAAATTGATCAAATCTTAAAAAGATATCCTGAAAAAAATAGAAAAAGCGCAGTGATGCCCTTACTTTATTTAGCTCAAAGACAGAACGATAACTGGATACCTTTAGCAGCAATGAAATATATAGCCAAATATCTTGCCATGCCATATATCTCAGTTTATGAGGTAGCCACTTTTTACACAATGTATAACTTAGCGCCAGTAGGAAAACATTTCATACAGGTATGCACAACAACACCTTGTTTATTAAGAGGTGCAGATAAAATTGTAAAATTATGTAAAGAAAACATATCTCCGAATGAAAATGAAATTTCAAAAAATGGCAACTGTTCTTGGATGGAAGTGGAGTGCTTAGGAGCATGTGTTAGCGCACCCATGGTACAAATAAATGATGATTACTATGAAGACTTAGATGAAAAAAGTACAAAAGAAATACTTATTTCACTAATAAATGACAAACCTCTAAAACCTGGTTCATATCGTGGGAGAAAAAATACCTCACCAGAAAAAATTTTAATTAGCAACGGAGAAAAACATGCTTAAGAAAGAAAACAGAATATTTAAAAATCTTTATAATGAATTTGGGTGGGAGATTGAAAACTCAATAAAACGTGATGATTGGAAAGACACCAAAGATTTAATTTCTAAAGGTCGCGAATGGATAATTAATGAAGTAAAAATTTCTGAACTAAGAGGAAGAGGTGGAGCGGGATTTTCAACTGGTTTAAAGTGGTCATTTGCACCAAAGGAAGTTGGTTCACGACCACATTATTTAGTAATTAACGCAGATGAGTCTGAACCAGGAACATGTAAGGATAGAGATATTTTAAGATTTGAACCACAAAAATTAATCGAGGGATGTTTAATTGCAGGTTACACAGTTAATGCTCATGTTTGTTATATATATATAAGGGGAGAATATCTTAACGAAGGTAAACGATTACAAGAAGCAATTGATCAGGCATATGCAAAAAATTTCTTAGGTAAAAATGCCTGTGGTTCTGGATGGGATTTTGACATTCATATTCATTATGGAGCAGGTGCGTATATTTGTGGTGAGGAAACCGCTTTATTAGAAAGTATTGAGGGTAATAAAGGACAACCAAGATTAAAACCACCTTTTCCGGCACTAGTTGGTTTGTATGGGTGTCCCACAATAGTTAATAATGTAGAAACCGTTGCTGTAGTACCCACAATTTTAAGAAGAGGTGGTAAGTGGTTTGCTTCAATAGGAAGACCAAAAAATACTGGGACTAAAATATTTTGTATTTCGGGAAACGTAAATACCCCATGCAACGTCGAGGAAGAAATGGGAATTCCGCTAAAAGATTTGATAGAAAAACATGCAGGAGGAGTAGTTGGAGGTTGGGAAAATCTTCAAGCAGTTATTCCAGGTGGTTCATCTATGCCTTTATTACCAAAAAAAATTTGCGATACTTTAACAATGGATTTTGACTCTTTAATCGAAAATAAAAGTGGGTTAGGCACTGCTGGGATAGTAGTTATTAATAAAGATCAGGATATTGTTGAGTGCATGGCTAGAATTGCTAGGTTTTATAAACACGAGAGTTGTGGTCAATGTACTCCGTGCAGAGAGGGATCAGGTTGGATGTGGAGAATTTTGGATAGAGTAGTTAAAAGAAAAGCAACTTTTAGTGACATAGATTTATTATCTGATGTAACTAAACAAATTGAAGGTCATACTATTTGTGCTTTTGGTGAAGGATCAGCTTGGCCAGTTCAAGGTTTGTTAAGACATTTTAGGAAAGAAGTAGAAAGTCGTTGTAGAGAAGAGCCTTTAATTAAGAAAAAATTGAATAATCCTTATTTAGTTGATCAACATTTATTGGAGAATAAAAATGCCTAAGATAACAATAAATGGAAAAGAGATTGAGTTTGAAAAAGGAATGACAGTCCTTCAAGCATGCGAGCTTGCAGATGTTGAAATACCAAGATTTTGCTATCATGAAAAACTATCAATAGCTGGAAATTGTAGAATGTGTTTAGTTGAATTAGAAAAAGCACCTAAACCAATTGCATCTTGCGCTATGCCAGCTGCAGAGGGAATGAATATAAAAACAAATACTACTTTTGTAGAAAAAGCTAGAAAAGGTGTAATGGAATTTTTACTAGCTAATCATCCACTAGATTGTCCAGTGTGCGATCAAGGTGGAGAATGCGATTTACAAGACCAGTCCCTTTATTATGGAGTAGATAAATCAAGATTTGTTGAAAATAAAAGAGAAGTAAAAGAAAAATATATGGGACCTTTAATTAAAACCCAAATGACAAGATGCATTCATTGTACAAGATGTGTGAGATTTGCGACAGAAGTTGCCGGAGTTCCAGAAATAGGAGCTATTGGAAGAGGAGAAAATATGGAAATCACGACTTACTTGGAAAAATCCATGGAGTCAGAGTTGTCTGCTAATGTTATTGATTTGTGTCCGGTGGGAGCACTTACATCTAAACCTTATGCTTTTGAAGCAAGACCATGGGAGCTTAAAAAAACAGAAAGTATAGATGTGATGGATGCAGTGGGTTCAAATATAAGAGTTGATACTTACAATTGGGAAGTAAAAAGAATTTTACCAAGATTAAATAATCAAATTAATGAAGAGTGGATATCTGACAAAACAAGATATTCTTGTGATGGATTATTAAAACAAAGACTAGATGTTCCGTTTATAAAAAAAAATAATAAATTACAAAAATCTACTTGGGTTGAAGCTATAAATCTTTTAGTTGATAAAATTCATTCAGTTCAACCGAATGAAATAGCTGGGCATATTGGCGATATGATCAATATGGAAAATGCTCTGAGCTTCAAGAAATTCTTTAAAATATTAAAAAGTGAAAATTTGGAATTTAGAGAAAAAAATTTTTACATAAACCAAGATGAAAAAATGAACTATATTTTTAATTCTTCTATAGCAGGAATTGAAGATACAGACTTAATTTTACTAGTTGGAACCAACCCAAGACATGAAGCATCAATTTTAAACGCTAGAATAAGAAAAACATTTGTACAAAAAAAAATCCCGATTTTCTCAATAGGAAATCCAGGTGACTTAACTTATGAATATGAAATAATTGGTGATAGCACTGAAGATATTAAAAAAATTTTAAATAAAGAACATGACTTTTCTCAAAAACTTTTATCAGCAAAAAAACCAATAATCATTATTGGAGAGTCAGCTTTAGAGCTTAAGAGCGGAGGATATATATTTGAAGAATTTAAAAGATTTTTAATAAAAAATAATTTAATTAATGAAAACTGGAATGGATTGAATATACTTGTACAAAATGCGTCAACTGTAGGTCTTTTAGATTTAAAAATTTTTCAAGATAAAAAAGAAAAATCTTCATCATTTTTTGATGATTTGAAAAATAGAAAATTCAAACTTTTATATTTATTAGGTTCTGACAATTTAGAATTTCAAAAAAATGATGAATTTATTGTTTATCAAGGAAGCCATGGAGACAGAGGTGCAGAAATCGCAGATTTAATTTTACCAAGCGCAACATATACAGAACAAAATGGTTTGTATGAAAATCTTGAAGGAAGAATACAAGAATGTAAAAAGGCATCTTATCCAATCGGGGAAGCTTTAGAAGATTGGAAAATATTCAACCAAATTATTAAAAAATTAGGTTCTAAAGATTACAAAATTAATTTTGATGAGCTAAGAAAAGAAGTTTTAGAAACTGCTCCAAATTTTTCAGGTATAAACGAATTGCCAAAAAAATCAGTAATTAAAACAAATAATATTGAAACAAGTTTTTTTAGTGAGAAGATTTTAGTAAGAGAACTTGACTATTATTACACAAACTCTATTTCACGCTCATCAAAAACAATGAGTGAGTGTCGTCAAATTCGTCAAAAAATTAAAAAAGATGGAACAAATAATTAATGATGGAGTATTTGCAAATTTTAGGAAGCGAAGTTTATAAAATTTTATTTTTATTAGTGCCAATACTAGTTTCAGTAGCCATGATTGTATGGTTGGATAGAAGGGTATGGGGTTTAGTACAAAAAAGAAAAGGACCAAATGTTGTAGGTCCGTTTGGTTTGCTTCAAACATTAGCCGATGCATTAAAATATATTTTTAAAGAAATTATTATTCCAGCTAGTGCAAATAAAGCGGTATTTATACTTGCTCCCATTGTAACGATGACTTTAGCTTTAGTTGCTTGGGCGGTTATTCCAATGAGTGAAGATTTAGTATTGTCTGATATTAATGTCGGCATATTATATTTATTTGCTGTTTCTTCTTTAGGTGTCTATGGCATTATAATGGGTGGATGGGCGTCAAATTCTAAATATCCATTTTTAGGCGCTATTAGGTCTGCAGCTCAAATGGTCTCTTATGAAGTTTCTATCGGAATAATAATTATTAATGTTTTATTGTGCGTTGGATCGTTAAACTTGAAAGATATTGTCTTGGCACAAAAAGAATTATGGTACGTAATTCCTCTTTTTCCAATGTTCGTGATTTTTTTTATTTCTGCATTAGCAGAGACTAATAGACCTCCTTTTGATTTACCTGAAGCAGAAGCCGAGTTAGTGGCTGGATATCAAACTGAATATTCTGGAATGATGTATGCTATGTTTTGGCTTGGTGAATATGCAAACATTCTTTTGATGTGTGCAATGGGTTCAATACTTTTCTTAGGCGGTTGGTTGCCAATTATAGATATTTATCCAATTAATATAGTACCAGCTCCAATCTGGATGATTTTAAAAATTTTATTTTTATTTTTATTATTTGCCTTAATAAAGGCAATAGTACCAAGATACAGATATGATCAATTGATGAGACTAGGATGGAAAATATTTCTTCCATTTTCTTTAATATATTTAGTATTAACTGCAAGTTTTTTATTTTATTTTGATAAATTACCAAAAGGAAACTTTTAATGACTCTTAATAGAATTTTTAAAACTATTTTTTTAGTTGAGTTTATCAAAGGTTTATTAATGGCCATTAAAGAAATGTTTAAAAAATCTAAAACCGTAAATTATCCGTTTGAGAAAGGTCCAATAAGCCCTCGTATGAGAGGAGAACACGCTTTAAGAAGATATCCAAATGGTGAGGAAAGATGTATAGCTTGTAAACTTTGTGAAGCAGTGTGTCCTGCCCAAGCTATTACAATCGAGTCGGCTGAAAGATCAGATGGTAGTAGAAAGACTACTAGATACGATATCGATATGTTGAAATGTATTTATTGTGGTTTATGTCAAGAGTCGTGTCCTGTAGAAGCTATAGTACAAGGGCCAAATTTTGAATTTGCAACAGAAACAAGAGAAGAACTTTATTACAATAAAGAAAAACTGTTAGACAACGGCGACAGATGGGAGTCAGTCTTGGCTAAGAATATTAAGCTAGATAAACCTTATAGATAAATGTTAGTTCATTCTGTATTTTTTTATTTTTTTTCCATTATAGCAATTTTTTCATCTCTAATGGTAATCACATCAAGAAATACTGTCAATTCAGTTTTCTTTTTAATTTTAGATTTTATATCAGTTGGATGTCTTTTTATAATGGTCGGAGCTGAATTTTTAGGAATGATTATTTTAATTGTTTATGTTGGAGCTGTAGCAGTTTTATTCTTATTTGTGGTAATGATGCTTAACGTAGCTGAACAAAAACAATCTTGGTTTATTGGAAAAAAATCAACTCATATCCCAATAGGACTAATAGTAAGTGTTTTAATACTTTTAGAGCTATTAGTGGTAGTTGGTGGCTGGAAATACAAAGATGATCTAATGTCAAGCAGCACTTTAAATTTATCAGATATTTCAAACACGCATCAGTTAGGTTTAGTTATGTACACTGATTACATTTTATACTTTCAAATAGCTGGTGTCATACTTCTTTTATCAATGATAGGGGCAATACTTTTAACATTTAGACAAAGAAAAGGAGTAAAAAAACAAAGTTATTTTAATCAAATTTCAAGAAATCCATCATCATCAATTGAGCTTAAAGATGTGGAGAGCAATAAAGGGGTAAAAATTGATTGAAATTGGACTAGGTCATTATTTATCACTAGGTGCAATAATATTCTTTTTAGGTGTAATTGGCATTTTTTTAAATAGAAAAAACGTAATTGTAATATTAATGTCTATTGAATTAATATTGTTATCAGTAAACATAAATTTAATATCATTCTCGATTTTTTCTGGAGATATAGTTGGACAAATATTTACAATGTTAATTTTGACAGTGGCTGCAGCTGAAGCGGCAATAGGATTAGCGATAATTGTTATTTATTATAGAAACAGAGGCTCAATAAGAGTTGAAGATATCCATGGAATGAAAGGATAAATGGAGTACGCTATAATTTTTTTACCCTTAGTTGGATCTATACTTGGCTTTTTAGGCAAATCATTAATTAAATATTTTTCTGAAATTACCACGAGTTTATTCGTAAGTATTTCAGCTGTGTTTTCAATTATTTTGTTTTGGAATGGAATTCAAAATAATTCATACGGTAATTTTAAAATATTTGAATGGATTAGCTCAGGAAATTTTGTTGCTAATTGGTCAATAAATATTGATCCTTTAAGTTCAGTGATGTTAGTAGTTGTTACTTTTGTTTCAGCATTGGTGCATATTTATTCTATTGGTTACATGAGCCATGATCCGCATAAACCAAGATTTATGTCTTACTTATCCTTATTTACGTTTTCAATGTTAGTTCTTGTTGTGTCAGATAACTTTCTTCAATTATTTTTTGGCTGGGAAGGAGTAGGTCTATGTTCTTATCTGTTAATTGGTTTTTGGTATAAAAAAGAGAGCGCAAATAATGCAGCAATAAAAGCTTTTATTGTAAACAGAGTGGGTGATTTTGGTTTAGCGATTGGAATTTTTCTTATATTTTTTTATTTCGGTACGATAAATTTTCAAGAAGTTTTTGAATTAGCTCCACAATTTATTGAAAAAAAATTAGTATTCTTTGGTTTTGAGACAACTTTAATCACATTGATTTGTTTATTTTTATTTATCGGAGCGATGGGTAAATCAGCCCAATTTTTATTACATACCTGGTTACCAGATGCGATGGAAGGGCCCACACCAGTTTCAGCACTTATTCATGCAGCTACAATGGTGACAGCTGGTGTATTTTTAGTTGTTAGATGTTCTCCATTATTTGAATATTCTCAAACTGCTTTGAACCTAGTTACAATAGTTGGAATGATTACTGCAATTTTTGCAGCGTCAGTTGCTCTTGTTCAGAATGATATCAAAAAAATAGTTGCTTACTCAACTTGTAGTCAATTAGGTTACATGTTTTTTGCTGCAGGTGTAGGTGCTTATCATGTAGCAATGTTTCATTTATTCACTCATGCTTTTTTTAAAGCTTTATTATTTCTAGGTTCTGGATCTGTAATTCATGCGTTTAAAGATGAACAGGATATAAGGAATATGGGTGGTGTGAGAAAAAAACTTCCTTATACCTATGTTTTTATGTTGATAGGAACTTTGGCGTTAACTGGATTTCCTTTTTTATCTGGATTTTACTCTAAAGATGCAATTATTGAATTTGCTTATTTAAGAAATTCTTCCCTGGGAAACTATGCAGCAACTATTGGAATTTTTACAGCATTCTTAACTTCAATTTATTCTTGGAGATTATTTTTCAAAACATTTCACGGTCCATACAATAATTTGAAAGTACCAATAAATGAAACTCATGAGTCTCCTTTTGTAATGTTAGGTCCTTTATTATTTTTAGCTATTGGTGCAATTTTTGCCGGTTATTTTTTTAAAACGACATTTATTGGACATCACAGTAATGAATTCTGGCAGTCATCAATATTTTTTCTTAATGAAATAAAACACGATCCGATTCCTTTATGGTTTTTAATTTTAACACCAGTATTAGTAGTTATTTCTATACCGATCTCATATTACTATTTTATTTCTGACACTAAAATTCTTGAGGAATTTAAAAATACTAATTCACCACTTTATAGTTTTTTACTTAATAAATGGTATATAGATGAACTATACGATTTATTATTTGTGAAATCTGCTAAAAAAATCGGCTCTTTTTTTTGGAAAAAAGGTGACTTAGGTTTTATAGATAGATTTGGCCCTGACGGTATTTCAAAATTAATAAAAAAACTTTCTGACAAAGCAGGTATTTTTCAAACAGGATTTATATATGATTATGCTTTTGTAATGTTGATAGGTTTATCAATTCTACTCACTTATTTGATTTTAAATTAAAAAATGGACTTTCCAATTTTATCTACTCTTATATTTTTACCATTAGTAAGTTCACTCTTTATTTTTATATCCAGAGGGCAAAAAAACAATAATAGCGCAATTTACATTTCTTTATTTAGTAGTTTAGCAACATTTATTTTGTCTTTATTTGTTTGGTATTCAATGGATTATACATCAGCAGATTTTCAATTCTTAGAGGAACAATCCTGGATTAATGATTTTATTAAATTTAAACTCGGTATAGACGGAATCTCAATCCTCTTTATAGTCCTTACAACATTAATAACTCCTATTTGTATCATCTCATGCATTAATAGCGTTAAAGATAGAATCAAAGAGTTTTTAATAGCGATTTTGATATTAGAAACTTTCATGATTGGAGTTTTTTGCTCATTAGATTTAGTTGTATTTTATTTATTCTTTGAGGCTGGATTAATCCCAATGTTTTTAATCATAGGGGTTTGGGGTGGACCAAGAAGAGTGTATTCAGCGTTTAAATTTTTTCTATTTACTCTATTAGGATCAGTTTTGATGCTTGTTGCTATTATTGCCATCTATTGGATAACAGGAACAACTGATGTCACTCAAATTTACGAAATAAAAATACCTAAAGAATATCAAAATTTATTATGGTTAGCTTTTTTCATTTCTTTTGCTGTGAAAACACCTATGTGGCCAGTTCACACTTGGTTACCTGATGCGCATGTTGAAGCGCCTACAGCTGGATCAGTAATACTAGCTGCAATACTTCTAAAAATGGCTGGATATGGTTTTTTGAGATTTTCTCTACCCATGTTTCCACTAGCTTCAGAATTTTTTACACCATTAATTTTTACTCTAAGCATTATTGCAATTATTTACACATCTTTAGTTGCTTTAATGCAAGAGGATATGAAAAAATTAATTGCATATTCTTCAGTTGCTCACATGGGTTATGTAACTCTTGGAATATTTACATTTACCAAACAAGGAATTGAAGGAAGTGTTTTTCAGATGATTAGTCATGGATTGATTTCAGCAGCTCTATTCTTATGCGTAGGGGTTGTTTATGACAGGTTACATTCCAGAATGATCGGTACGTATGGCGGATTAGTAAATTATTTACCAAAATATTCTTTTTTGTTTATAGTCTTTGCTTTAGCTGGATTGGGCCTTCCTGGGACGTCTGGCTTTTTAGGTGAGTTTTTAGTTTTAACAGGAACTTTTCAGAAGAATTATTTGGTTGCAATGTTAGCTACATTTGGAGTCGTCCTAGGAGCTGCATACATGCTTTGGCTTACAAAGAGAGTTATTTTTGGTGTAACTAAAAATGATCAAATTAAAAATTTAAAAGATGTTAATAAATTAGAAATAATTGTTTTAGGTATTTTAGCTGTCTTAGTTATTTTTTTTGGTTTTTTTCCGGTTCCATTAATGGAAACTTTAAATATTTCAGTAGACAACTTAATAAATAACTATGAAACTGCTGTTCAAATAGAGAGTTTAAATTAATATGATAAATAATTTAAATATATTACTTCCAGAAATTTTTTTAACATTATCAATTTTTTCTATTTTGATGATCGGAGTGTTCATAAAAAATAGTTTTAATTTAGTTTTCAACCTTAGTTCATTAATTATTTTTTTGACAGTCGTAATAATTTTAAACACTCCAAATAACTTAGAAAAAATATTTTTAGAAAGCTTCACAAGAGATGCTTTTTCGAATTTTTTTAAAATATTAATTCTTATCTCAAGCTTATTTGTGCTTAATTCATCAAAAAATTATATTTTAGATAAAAAGTTATCAAAATTTGAGTATCCAATAATAATATTAATTTCAATTTTAGGTATGTTTTTCATGGTAAGTTCTAACGATATAATTTTATTTTATTTAGGCTTAGAATTACAATCATTGTCACTATATATCTTAGCTTCAATTGATAGAGATAATTTAAAGTCATCTGAGTCTGGTATAAAATATTTTGTCTTAAGTGCTTTATCATCAGGTTTATTACTTTATGGTTGCTCTTTATTATATGGATTCACAGGCTCAACTAATTTTGATTTAATTGCGAACGAACTAGGTAAAGAAAATACAGGTGCGGTGTTTGCCATGGTGTTTATTTTGGTTGGTCTTGCATTTAAAGTTTCGGCAGTTCCTTTTCATATGTGGACACCTGATGTGTATGAAGGAGCACCAACATCTATAACGAGTTATTTTGCAGTAGTTCCAAAAGTTGCTGGACTAGCAGTTTTAATTAAGTTTATGCTAATTCCTTTTTCAAAAATATTAATGGAGTGGCAAACTATAATTATTTTTATATCTATCGCCTCAATGATTTTAGGGGCAGTTGCTGCGATCGGACAGAAAAATATTAAGAGGTTATTGGCTTATAGTTCAATAGGACACGTAGGATATGCTTTAGCGGGGGTAGCAACTGGAGTGATCTCTGGTTATGAGAGTTCAATAGTTTATATTTCTATTTATGTTGTAATGAATCTTGGTGCTTTTTCATGTTTGTATCTATTAAAAAAAGATGGCGAGTATAAAGAAAATATTTCTGACTTATCAGGTATTTCAAAAAAACATCCAATCTTAGCTATATCATTTTTAGTAATACTATTCTCTTTAGCAGGCATTCCTCCACTTGGAGGATTTTTTGCTAAATTTTACGTTTTTACTGCGGTAGTTGAACAACAGATGTATGCTTTAGCAATAATAGGATTATTAACCACTGTAATATCCGCCTTTTATTATCTTAAAATAATTAAGACTATTTATTTTGATGACAGTGTTATTAATTTCGATAATACAAAAAATAAATTTGCTCAACTATCGATTTTTATAAGTTGTAGTATTTTGCTAACTTTCTTCTTGTACCCCTCAGTTTTGAGCAATGTAGTGGACACATTATTTTTAAATTAATGAAATTGAGATTACTTAAATTTAAAAGTGTTAAAAGCACAAACGATGTAGCTTTAATGCTCATAAAGAGAGATAATATAAAGCCTTCAATAATCTTATCTGAGCGCCAGACAAAAGGCAGAGGTACTATGGGAAAAAAATGGATTTCAAAAAAAGGAAATTTATTTTTAAGTATTTTTTTTGATATGAGTAAAAAGAAAATAGATTTTAAGAAATTTGCAATTATAAATGCATATTTGCTAAAAAGTGTTCTTGCTAAAAAATTTTCAAATAAAATTAAAATCAAATGGCCTAACGACCTTTTATTTAAAAAAAAAAAAATTTGTGGAATTTTACAAGAGACCGTTATTAATGCAGGAAAACAATTTTTAATAGTTGGAATAGGAATAAATACTAATTTAGATCCAAAAAACAGGAGTTTTCCCTCTACTTCATTGAAAAATATTACAAATAAAAATATAGATAATAAAAAACTATTTATTATGATTAAAAAAAACTATGAAAAACTTTTATTTAAAGTTAATAAAAATTCATTTTCAGAGTTAAAAAAATTTACACAAAAAATATGAAATATTTAATTGGTGATATAGGAAATACCTCTACAAAAATATGTATTTTGAGCAGAAAATTTAAAATTTTGAGATCGTATAATTTCGACACTAGTAAGATGTATAAAAATAACCTTTTAAAAAAGATCATTGGAAAAAAAACAAATAAAAATATAAATCCAGTCTTTCTATTTTCAAGTGTTGTACCAAAGGTATTTATGAATATTAAAAATAATTTAAAGTCGACTAAATTTAAAATATTAGAAATTAAGAACTTGAAATTAAATAAAATTATTAAAATTAATATAAAAAATAAAAAAAAATTAGGCTCAGATAGAATAGCAAATGCAATTGGTGCAAAAAAATTAAAAAATTGTCTAATTATAGATTTTGGAACAGCAACTACGTTCGATGTTATTAAAAATGGTATATATGAAGGAGGGGTAATTGCACCTGGTGTAAATCTTTCCATAAAAAATTTAAGTCAAGCAACTGCCTTACTCCCTTTAATTAATTTAAAAATCCATCAAAAAACTTACGGAAAAAATACAATCGAGGCTCTTAATGCTGGTTTTGTATGGGGCTATGAGGGTTTAATAAACAATATTATAGATAAAATAATTTCTAGAAGTAAAATTAAATACAAAATTTTACTTACAGGTGGATATGCAAACTTTTTTAATAAAATGATAAAAAAAAAAGCAGCAATAGACCAAGATATAACTATCAAAGGAATAGCAAATGCTTATAAGGAATTAATATGAGTAAAGAAAAATTAATTTTTTGTCCATTAGGTGGATCTGGAGAAATAGGAGGCAATATGAATTTATATGCCTATGGAGCAGACAATAATCAAAAATGGATAATAGTTGACATGGGCGTTTCTTTTGCCGATGACTCGGTTCCTGGTGTTGATTTAATAATGCCAGATGCAGGATTTATAATTGATAAAAAGGATGATTTACTTGGGATAGTTTTAACACATGCTCATGAGGATCATATTGGAGCCGTTGCACATATTTGGCCTAGTCTAAACTGTAAGATTTATGCCACACCATTCACTGCTGCATTAATTTTAGAAAAATTTAAGGAAAAAAAAATTGATATATCGTCTTTCTTAAATGTTGTACCTTTGAATAGTAAAATTAAACTTGGAGCATTTGATATTGATTTTGTAACATTAACTCATTCTATTTTAGAGCCTAACGGGTTAAGTATCAAAACTCCGCTTGGTACAGTTCTTCACACTGGTGATTGGAAAATTGACCCTAATCCACTGATTGGGGGTCAAATAGACGAAAAAAAACTAAAATCTATAGGTGAAACCGGAGTGTCTGCAATGATCTGCGACTCAACAAACATCTTTAGTCCTGGGAGGTCAGGTTCAGAGTCAGATGTACGAGATAGTTTATTAAGAATAATGGAAATTAAAACTAATAGAATTTTGGTAACTTCTTTTGCATCTAATGTGGCAAGAATGGAGTCTATATTTTATTGTGCAAAAAAAACGGGGCGAAACATATGTCTAGTTGGGCGGTCAATGCAAAGAATATATAAAGCAGCAAAAAAGTGCGGTTACCTTAAAGGTTTAATTGAGCCATTAGAACCGAGAGATGCAAAAAAAGTTTCAAAAAACAAAATTTTATATTTAGCAACTGGAAGTCAAGGGGAGCCCATGGGAGCAATGAACAGAATTATCAATGGTGTACACCCAGATGTTTTTATAGAAGGTGGTGATTGTGTAATTTTTTCATCTAAAATTATACCTGGCAACGAAAAAAAATTATATTCCATACAAAATTTAATTGTAAAAAATAAGATAGAGATAATAAGCGAAGAAAATGCTTTCGTACATGTTTCTGGTCATCCTAATCGAGACGATTTAAAGGATATGTATAATTGGGTAAAGCCTCAATGTGTTATTCCTGTACATGGTGAACATAGACACATGGCTGAGCATGTTTTGTTTGCAAAAGAAATGCAAGTTCCAAAAACTTTATTAATTGAAAACGGAGATATTATAAAGTTATTACCTGGAGATAAGCCTGAAATTATAGATAAAGCACCGTCTGGTAAAATTTATTTAGATGGAACCATTAATGTTGAAACTGACTCTCAATCAATTAAAGATAGAAAAAATCTATCGATTAATGGATATTTAGAAATCACTCTTTTAGTATCTAATAGCGGGAAAATAAAAAAACCAATTATATCATTCAGAGGCATTCCTGAAAAAGAAAATTCTGAGCATTTTATTTTTGATATGGAAGATGAAATTTTAAATATTTGTAGAACTTTTTCTTTAGAAAACAAAAATCAACAAAAAAATCTAATAGAAACCATTAAGCAAAATTGCAGAAGAATCGTTAGAGAAAAAACTGGAAAAAAACCGTTTACAAACATAAATATAGCGAGAGTCTAGTGGGCATAACCGGTTCAATAATAGTTTATGTATTAATTTGGTGGATAATTTTTTTTTCAGTTCTGCCTGTAGGAATCCAATCAAATAAAGAAAAATTTAAAGAGAGAATAGAGGGAATTGATCCTGGAGCCCCTAATAATCCTAAAATAGCTAAAAAATTTTTAATTACAACGATAATTACTTCAATAATCTTTATTGTAATATATTATCTAGTTGAATTTGATTTATTAAATTTAAGAAAATATTTGCAATAAAATGTATCTATCACAATTATTTATCCCGATAACTAAAGATTTACCCGCTGAGGCTAAAATTAAGTCTCATCAGCTTATGTTACAAACTGGAATGATAAGACAATCTTCTGCAGGCATTTATTCATGGCTACCATTAGGATTTAAAGTCATGAAAAAAATTGAGCAAATAGTAAGAGAGGAACAAAATTCTATTGGAGCTCAAGAGATGCTAATGCCAACTATCCAATCAGCCGAAATTTGGAAAGAAAGTGGAAGATATGATGATTATGGTGAAGAAATGTTGAGAATTAAAGATCGCCAAGGAAGAGATATGCTTTATGGACCTACTAATGAGGAGTTAATTACAGATATTTTTAGATCAAGCGTCAAATCATATAAATCACTCCCACAAATTCTTTATCACATACAATGGAAGTTCAGAGATGAGATAAGACCAAGATTTGGTGTAATGAGGTGTAAAGAATTTTTTATGAAAGATGCTTATTCATTTGATTTGACAGATGATGAAGCAAAAAAATCTTACAACAAAATGTTTTTTTCTTATTTAAAAACTTTTAACAGACTAGGATTAAAAGCTATCCCGATGGCAGCAGACACTGGGCCGATAGGTGGAGATCTTTCTCATGAATTTATTATTTTAGCAGAAACTGGTGAAAGTCAAATATTTGCCGATAAAAGAATATTTGAGATAAATTTAGATAAATATGATTTTAGTGATGCTTCATTATCTAAAATGAGAAAAGATTTTACAGAGATTTACGCAGCAACAGATGAAAAATTTGATGAAAAAAAATTCAATTCAGAAGTTGATAAAAAAAATCAAATTAAAACAAAAGGTATTGAAGTAGGACATATTTTTTACTTCGGTGACAAATACTCAAAACCAATGAATTGTTTAATAGATGATAAAAGTGGAAAGAAAATTTCAGTAAAAATGGGATCATATGGTATTGGTGTTTCCAGACTCGTTGGTGCTGCAATTGAAGCAAATTACAATAACGGAATAATGAAATGGCCAAGGCCAATCTCACCTTTTGATACAGTTATTATTCCAAGCTTCAATAAAAACAATCAAGAAAACTTACAAAAAGCAGAAAAAATTTATCAAGAATTAAAAAAACAAAATATTGACGTATTGTTGGACGATGTTGATGAGAATATGTCAAATAAATTTAAAAAACATGACTTAATAGGGATACCTTTCCAAATAATTATTGGATCGAAATCTGAAGAAAATAAATTTGAGTTTAAAGAATTAAATTCTGAAAGTGAAATGTTAAGTCTAGAGGAAATTAAATCTAAACTTAAAAGATAATATTTTGTTCTCAAAAGTAGAAAGACTTATCTCATCAAGAAATCTCAAACCTAAAAAAAAGGAAGGTTTTCTTAAAATAATTTCTATTTTTTCTTTTTTAGGAATTATGCTGGGAGTAGCAATTTTAATAATTGTAATGTCAGTAATGAATGGTTTTAAAACTGAGTTAACAAATAAAATAATTGGTTTAAACCCACATATTGTAATTCAATCTAATGGCTTTAATATTGACGAAAAGTATATTTCCAAAATTAAAAATAATTTTAGCGATATTTCTTTAAGTAAAACTTATACAGGTGAAGGTGTAATAATAAACAGTGATCAAGCAAAAGGTATTATTTTTAAAGGTGTTAATTATACGGAAAAAAAAATAAAAGATTTTCTAGAAAAAAATATCATTAGCGGCGATGTTAAAAAATTTAAAAAAAACAATATATTTATAGGATCTGAACTTGCATTTAATTTAAATTTAAATGAAGGAGACAGGATAAATTTAATGTCATCCGCATTCGTTGCCACACCACTTGGTAGTTTGCCAAAACAAGAAAATTTTGAGATAGCAGGAATTTTTAATACTGGATTTGTTGAGTTTGACCAGAACATTATTTTTTTGACAATCGAAGATGCTTTATCAATATTTGATAAAGGCTATAAAGATCAAAATTTAGAAATTTATTTAAAAGACCCTCTTAAATCAAATTCTTACAAACAAAAAATTGAAAAATTTAATCCGAATTATTTTATCTATACTTGGTCAGATTTAAACAAATCTTTTTTTAACGCTCTGAAAGTTGAGAGAAATGTAATGTTTATAATACTCACACTAATTATTATCGTTGCTGCATTTAATATTATTTCTGGTCTCACAATCTTAATAAAAAATAAAACTAAAGAAATAGCTATTTTAAAAACTTTAGGTTTAAATAATTCCTCAATAAAGAAATCTTTTTTTTTAACAGGTTTTACTATAGGTTTTTTTGCCACAATATCTGGAATTATCCTGGGAACTTTATTCTCATCAAATATTGAAAAAGTAAGAATATTTCTTGCTACTGTGTTTAAATTAGAAATATTTCCAAGTGATATTTATTTTCTAGATGAGTTACCGAGTGAAATAAATCTTTATTCAATAGTAATAATTTTTATTTTATCAATATTAGTTTCAGCAATTGCTTCATATATTCCAGCAAGACAAATCTCAAAAATGAAAACATTTAGGGCTTTAAAATATGAATAAAATTTTAATTGAAACTGTTAACCTCAAAAAAACTTATCAACATTTTAACGGCAATATTACATTATTTAATAATCTTAATTTGAAAATAAAACAGGGAGAACTTGTAGCTTTAGTTGGCCCATCTGGATCTGGAAAATCCTCTTTGCTTCATTTATTAGCTTTATTAGATGAACCAACAAGAGGGGATATTAAAATAAATGATGTCTACACAAAAAAATTTACAGATGAAAAAAAAGATGAAACTAGAAGAAAAAACATATCAATTATTTTTCAGGATAATAATTTACTTAATGATTTTACCGCTATTGAAAACGTAATGATGCCTCTAATTATTAAAGGGGAAAATGCAGCAAATGCTAAAAAAGAAGCTCAAAAAATTCTTACAGCAGTAAAAATTTTAGATAGGTCACAACATTTTCCAAATCAGCTTTCAGGTGGCGAGCAACAAAGAGTTGCCATTGCGAGAGCTTTAATTGCTAAGACTAATTTGATATTGGCGGATGAACCAACTGGTAATTTGGATTTTAAAACTTCAAAAGAAATATTTTCTTATTTTATAAAATTGAAAAAATTAAAAAAAACTATAATTTTTGCAACTCACAATAGAGAACTTGCTAACAGAGCAGATTACAAGTTGTTTATTTCAAATGGTGATATAAAACGAGTAAATGCTCGTTAATAACAGAAAATTTAATCATATAAAAATACATACCCAATACTCAATTTGCGAAGGCGCTATTAAAATAGATGAACTAGCTGATTATTGTAAATTAAATAAAATTAAATCAATAGGGTTAGCCGATAGTCACAATTTATGTGGAGCTCTAGAATTTTCGGAAAAAATATCTAAAGTCGGCACACACCCCATTATTGGAACTCAAATTAATCTAAATATAAATGATATAGTAGGTAGAGTTTCACTGTATGCAACATCTGAAGAAGGATATAAAAATTTAACTAAATTATCTTCATCAAGTTATTTAAAAAATGACTCAATGACTGATCCGTTTTGTAGTTTAAAAGATCTCACTATTAATAATGAAGGTTTAATCTTATTAACTGGAAATTATACAAATTTTTTTGGCAAACTTTTTTACAAAAATAAACTTAAAGATTTGGAACAAATATTCAATGCTTTAAAAAAAAGCTTTAACGATAGATTATATCTGGAAATTCAACGACATGATGAATTGCAAGAAAAAAATTTTGAGAATTATTTACTTACTATCTCAAAATCTTTTCAAATACCTTTAATTGCTACTCAAGAAATTTTTTATCTATATGAGGACATGTACGAAGCTCATGATGCATTAATCTGTATTGGAACAAAAAACTTTATAGATGATAAAAATCGATTCAAATATAGCAATCAGCACTATTTTAAATCTCAAGAAGAGCTTGAAAAATTGTACTCAGATATACCTGAGGCACTAGAAAATAATTATAATTTCCATCTAAGATTTAATTTTAAACCTAAAAAATCAAAGCCGATATTACCCTCTATTCAAAGCAAAGAGAGTAACTCTCCAGAGGAGGAATTATTGAAGTTAGCAAAAATTGGATTAGAAAATAGACTGAAAAATTTTATTTTAAAAAAAGATAAAACAAATACAAAAGAAAAAATTAAACAAATTTATGAAGAAAGATTAATACATGAGATAAATATTATAAATTCCATGAACTATGCTAGTTATTTTTTAATAGTTTCTGATTATATCAAATGGGCTAAAAAAAACTCAATACCAGTAGGTCCAGGTAGAGGATCAGGAGCCGGATCATTAGTTGCTTATTGTTTAGATATTACAGATTTAGATCCAATTGAATTTGATTTAATTTTTGAAAGATTTTTAAATCCAGATAGAATTTCTATGCCAGATTTTGATATAGATTTTTGTGAGGAAAAAAGAGATCAGGTATTTGAATATTTAAAAAAAAAATATAAAAATGGTGTAGCTCACATTATTACATTTGGTAAGCTTAAAGCTAGGATGGTTTTAAGAGATGTTGGTCGTGTTTTAGGTCTGTCTTATGGTCATGTTGATAGAATTTGCAAAATGGTACCATTTGATCCATCAAGACCCCTCACACTTCAAGAGTCCATTGATCGAGAACCTAGGTTTAAAGATGAGGTAAAAAATAATATTAAAGTCAAAAAACTTTTAGAACTCTCGTTAAAATTAGAGGGACTTAATCGTAATATGGCAACTCATGCCGCAGGAGTGGTGATTGCAGGTGATAAATTAGCTGAACAATTTCCTTTATATATTGATCATAGCTCAAATTTAACACTACCATCCACACAATACGATATGTATTCCTCAGAAAATGCAGGTTTGGTTAAATTTGATTTATTAGGCTTAAAAACACTGACAGTAATTGACAATACTGTGAAAAGACTAAAATTAAAAAAAATAAATTTAGAAATAAGCAAAATTGATCATAACGATGAAAAAGTTTTTTCTATGTTATCGACAGGTGAAACAACAGGATTGTTTCAACTTGAAAGTGCTGGAATGAGAGAGGCCATTAAACAAATGAAACCAAATAAATTTGACGATATTATCGCACTTGTTGCTTTATACAGACCAGGACCAATGAGCAATATTCCAATTTATAATGATTGTAAAAATGGTATCAAAAAACCTGATTATATTCATCCTACTCTAAAAGAAATATTAACCCCAACGTATGGGATAATTATTTATCAAGAACAAGTAATGCAAATTGCTCAGACATTAGCCGGATTCACTGCAGGTGAGGCAGATATTTTGAGAAGAGCTATGGGTAAAAAAAAGAAAGCTGAATTAGATAAACAAAAAGAAAGGTTTATAAATGGCGCTTTGAAAAATGGTATTGCAAAAGAAGTTGCTAATTTTGTTTTTACAAAAATTGAGCCTTTTGCTCAGTATGGTTTTAACAAGAGTCATGCTGCAGCTTATGCTTTAATTGCTTATCAGACTGCATTTTTAAAAACATATTATAAAGAGGATTTTATAGCGGCAACAATGTCAACAGAACTCACGAATACTTCTAAATTAAGAGAATTTATTGGAGAATTGAAAAAGCTAAAGATTGAAATAATTAAACCTTCAATTAATAAATGTTTTGCAGATTTTAAAGCAATTAATGAGAAAATTGTTTATGGTCTCGGTGCTATAAAAAATGTTGGTTTTGAGGCGATATCAAATATTGTTAGCGAAAGAGAAAACAATGGATCATTTAAATCTTTTAATGATTTTGTTAATAGAGTAAATGCTAAAGATGTAAATAAACTTCAATTAGAGGGTCTTGTTAAAGCAGGAGTATTTGATGAATTTGAAAAAAATAGAAATAAGATTTTAAATTCAATACCTAATATCATACAAAAAATTAAAAACATTAATGATGACAAAAATAATCACCAATCAAATCTTTTCGCTGATCAAGAAAATGGTCAAACAGAATTTGAATTTTTACCTTCTACTGACTGGGAACCAAAAGAGCTTTTATCTGAGGAATTTAAGTCATTAGGTTTCTATTTAACCAATCATCCTCTTAATGAGTATGAAGAAATATTTAATCAATTAAATATAATTCCTTTTACTGAATTTTATGATCAAGAAAGTAATGAAGGTTTGGTTGCAGGCACAATAATGTCCATTCAAGAAAAAAAAAGCACTAAAGGAACTCCTTATGCAATTATAAAATTTAGTGACAAAAAATCAGAATTTGAACTCTTCTTATTCGCGGAAATTTTAGTTTTGAATAGAGAAAACTTGAAAGAGTCAGAGTCGTTTGTTTTAACTTTACAAAAAGATACAATTTCAGGAGAAAAAGATAGGAAAAGAGTAAATGTAAAAAAAATTACCAATTTAGATAGTGTAATTAACAAACCTTATTCAAAGGTGACAATTGAACTAAAAAAAGATTATAAACTTAATGAAATCAAGGAATTATTGTCTAATAAAGGAGAAACTAAAATTAATCTGATTTTTAGAGATAAAAATTATCGCGCTATCTATTCTTTAGAGGAAAACAGAAAATTTGATTTAAATCATCTTAAAGCTCTAAAAGCCAAGAAATACGTCGAAAAAATAACTGTTTAGACAGTTGTTTTTTTTTAATTGATTGTATATATGTGTTTCTAATTTCGCACACAGTTACAAGGGGAAAGCCCTACCGGTCCAAATTTTGGAATTACTGTGGTGGATAAACCGGAAAAATTATGAACGTACCAAAAGTAGATATAAAACAATTATTAGAAGCTGGTGTTCACCTTGGACACAAAACACTGAGATGGAATCCAAAAATGAAAAAATACATTTTTGGGGAAAAAAATTCAATTCATATTATAGATCTTACTCAGACTGTCGATTTTATTAAAAGCGCCTTAGTTCAAGTGCATAATGTTATATCAAGTGGCGGAAAATTATTAATAGTATCAACAAAAAAACAAGCATCTGAACAGGTAAGTGATTTAGCAAAAGAAACAGGTCAATATTTTGTAAATTATCGATGGTTAGGTGGAATGCTTACAAATTGGAACACTATTCAAAATTCAATAAAAAGACTTAAAAAATTAGAAAGTCAATTGTCTAAGGAAAACTTAGGTTTCACAAAAAAAGAAATATTGAAATTTGGAAAGGAAAAAGAAAAACTTCAAAGATCGTTAGGTGGCATAGCTGAAATGAAAAAAACACCAGACCTAATTTTTATTATAGATACTAACGTAGAGTCCTTAGCAGTAGCTGAAGCAAAGAAACTGAATATTCCAATAATAGCAGTCTTAGATACAAACTCCGACCCTACTGGTATCGATTTTCCAATACCAGGGAATGATGATGCTAGAAGGTCAATTAATTTATACTGCGAACTCTTAAAGAGCACAATTAAAGATGCTGAAAAATTCATTAAAGGCTCTGAAAAAGAAGAAACAAAATCGCCTAAAGAAAAAGAAAAATAATTTCAAACTATCATTTAATGTCAAAAGATCTATTAGGTAACATAAAAAAGTTAAGAGAGATGACCGGAGTTGGTTTTAAAGATTGCAAATTAGCACTCGACGAAAGCAATGGAGACATTGAGAAGTCAATTGAATTTTTGAGAAAAAAGGGAATTGCTAAAGCATCAAAAAAAATGAGCAGAACTGCATCAGAGGGTCTTGCCTTAGTGAAAGAGGATAATGGACAAATTTCAATAATAGAAGTAAATAGTGAAACAGATTTTGTAGCAAAAAATAAAGACTTCATAAATTTTTGTAAAGAATTGTCAGGAATCAACTTTTCAATCAAAGCTGATTTAAAAAAACTCGATGAAACTCCAATGTCTAATGGAGTTTTAGTAAAAGACAATCTGGTAAATTTAATTGCTAAAATCGGAGAAAAAATAACCGTTAGAAGAGCAAATTTTTTTGATAATTCTGATGGCCTTAATTTTTGTTATGTGCACTCAGCTATAGACAAAGGTATTGGTAAAATAATTTCTATAGTCAAGTTGAGTGGTTTGTCTGAAGATAAAAAAGATTTAGGAGTAAAAATAGCAATGCATATAGCTGCCTCAAATCCACTAGCATTAGACAAAAATAATATAGATAAAAAAATAATTGAAAAAGAGCTAGAAATAATTCAAGCTGAAATTACTAATACTGGAAAACCAGCTAATGTGGTTGAAAAAATTTCTAAAGGTAAATTAGAAAAGTTTCTCAATGACAATTCACTTTTAAACCAAATATGGATAATGGACCCAAAAAAGAAAGTTTCTGATATTTTAAATGAAAATTCTTCAGATAGGAAGCTTCAAGTAGTTGATTTTATTAGATATAAAGTTGGAGAAGGTGTTTAAAACGTGAGTGAGGATTTTAACGATAAAAATTATTCTCTTAAGATGGATAAAAGTATTCAATCATTAAAGAGAGATATATCAACACTTAGAACAGGTAGAGCTAACGTTAATATGTTAGATACAATTAAAGTTGACGTTTATGGGCAACAAATGCCTATAGATCAAGTTGCAACAGTAAGTGTTCCAGAAGCTAGATTAATCTCAATTCAAGTGTGGGATAAATCTAATGTATCATTAATAGAGAGCGCAATACAAAAATCAGAATTAGGAATTAACCCTCAAATAGATGGACAAATAATTAGATTAAGAATACCAGATTTGACGGAGGAAAGACGAAAGGACTTAATAAAAATTTTAAAAAACATGGGAGAGAAAGGTAAGATCTCTATAAGAAACATTAGACGAGAAGCAAACGAAGATTTAAAAAAAAAATTAAAAGACAAAGTAATTTCTGAAGATGATAACAAAAATTACGAAAAAAATATCCAAAAGATTACAGATTCAAATATAGAAAATATAGAAAAAATTTTAGCTGAAAAGGAAAAAGAGATAAGTCAGATATGAACAAACTCAACCATATTGCCTTTATTATGGACGGCAATGGAAGGTGGGGTAAGAAAAAAGGTAAAGGAAGAAATTTTGGGCACCTTAAAGGAGTAGAGACAGTTAAAAAAATAGTAGAGGCATCGTTAAGATTAAATATTCCTATAATCACATTTTATGTTTTTTCTTCTGAAAACTGGAAAAGGCCTAAAAACGAAAAAAGTTATTTATTTAAATTAATTAAAAATTATTTTTTAAAAGAAATTAAAAATTTAATTCATCAAGGTATTAAAATAAATATTTTTGGTGAAATAAAAAAATTTTCTCCAGACTTAAGAATTATTTTAAAAAGAACTATTAAATTAACTAAAAAAAATAAGAAAATAATTGTTAATTTAGCAATTAATTATGGTTCAAAAAAAGAGATTTTTCATGCACTTAAAAAATCAAAAGCAAAACTCACAATAAAAAATTTTGAAAGTAATTTATACACAAAAAATTTGCCCAATCCAGATATCATGATTAGAACTGGAGGATATCAAAGATTGAGCAACTTTTTACTTTGGCAAATGGCTTACACTGAGCTATTTTTTTCTAAAAAACTATGGCCAGATTTTAACGAGAAAGATCTATCAAAAATTATCAAACAGTATAAAAATATTAAGAGAAATTTTGGAAAAATTTAATGAATAATAATTTAAAAAAAAGAGCTTTGACTTCAATTATATTACTAAGTTTATTATTTTTAATATTTAGTTATAATATCTTCTTAGTTTATTTTTTGATTTTATTTGGAGTTTTGTCAATAATTGAGTTTTTTCAAATTACAAAAAAAATTTTTATGAGAAGAACTTATCGTTATCTTATAAATGTCTTTTTTACTTTTTATATTTATACATTTTGTATAATATTTTTTATTATTTCCAATCACTCAAGCCTTAGAATTATTCTATTTGTTTTTTTAATAGGATGCGTAGCATCTGATCTTGGTGGTTTTATATTCGGAAAATTATTTAAAGGCCCTAAATTAACCCAAATAAGTCCAAACAAAACAATTTCTGGATCAATCGGGTCCCTATTGCTTACTTTATTATTTTTTAGTTTCATTTTTTTAAATTTGGGTCAAGCAATCGGATATAAAATTTTAATTACAGCCTTTATGACTTCTATTTTTTGTCAACTTGGAGATTTGATATTCTCTTTTTTAAAAAGGAAAGCGCGTTTAAAAGATACCGGTAAAATCCTACCTGGTCACGGAGGTGTGCTTGATAGAATAGATGGTATATTACTTGGAGTTCCAATGGGTTTTTTAACAATAACTCTTTTGCATTAAATGAAAAAAACTATTTCTATTTTAGGATCTACAGGATCTATTGGTCAAACTACTCTTAAAATCATCGATAAAAAAAAAGATTACTTTCAACCATATATATTTTCTGCTAATAAAAATTATAATGTTATTTGTAAGCAAATAAAGAAATATCATCCAAAATATTTTGTTATTACTGATAAAAAAGTTTTTATAAAAATAAAAAAAAAATTTTCAAATAAAAGAATTAAAATTTATAATAATTTTAATTTTAAACTTAAAAAAAAACTCGATATTACAATAACCGCTATACCAGGTATTGATGGACTCAATCCAACAATCTTTGCAACAAACTTTAGTAAAAAAGTTCTTATAGCTAATAAAGAAGCAGTAATTTGTGGTTGGAATTTGTTAAAAAAAAAAATTTATAAAAATAAAACCAAAATAATCCCAATAGACTCTGAGCATTTCTCTATTTTTAGTTTGATTAAAAAAATAAATTTTAAAGATATAAAAAAAATTTATATAACAGCATCAGGCGGACCATTTTTAAATTATAAAGCAAAAAAATTAACAAAAATTAAACCTATAGATGCACTTAAGCATCCAAAATGGAAAATGGGAAAAAAGATTTCTATAGACTCAGCGACAATGATGAATAAAGTTTTAGAAGTTATTGAAGCACAAAAATTATTTAATATTCCTTATAATAAAATAAGTATTCTTATCCATCCAGAGTCACTTATTCATGCATTAATTGAGCTAAAAAACGGTTTAACTTATTTTATACATCACAACACTTCCATGATAATCCCGATTGCTAATGCTATTTTTGAAGATAATACTGATATTAAAAATTTTTTTAATTTTAAAAAAATTCAATTTGATACAAATATTAAACAATTAACTTTTAAAAATGTGGATTCTAAAATTTTTCCTATGGTAGGACTATTAAAAGAAATTAATAAATACCCATCAGCATGTATAATTGTAAATGCGTCTAATGAAATATTAGTTGATCAATTTTTACGAAAAAATATCGGTTTTTTATCGATATTTAGAACAATTAAGACCATTCTGAACGATAGTAATTATAAAAAATATGCTATAAGAAAACCTCAAAATATAAATCAAATAGTTAATATAGATAACTGGGCAAGAAAATTAACATTGAAAAAAATTAGAAAAAAATGAATTTATTAATTAAATTTCTGTTCTTGTTATTTTTTGTTAACCAGCTACACTCACCATCATTAAGAGCTGAAATAGTAAACAAAATTGACATAAAAGGTAACTCTCGTGTTAGCGACGAAACAGTTAAAGTCTACGGGAACATTTTAAAACCAGGTTCAGATTTTACAAAAGCAAAACTAGATCAAATTTTAAAGGATTTGTATTCTACAAACTTTTTTAAAGAAATAAGAATTAATATTATTAACAACACTCTTCTTATAGAGCTAGATGAATATCCAATAATTAATCAATTATTAATTACAGGGGAAAAAAGTAATAAATTTAAAGATCAGATTAAAAAGATTATTCAACTTAAAGAAAACGGTTCTTATATTGAAAGTTTTTTAAACGATGATTTAAATACGATTAAAAGTTTATATTCATCACTTGGTTATAATTTTTCTAAGATAGAACCTAAAATTAAAAAAATTGATGATAGAAGTTTAGATTTAGTTTTCAATATAAACAGAGGAAATATTACCAAAATAAGTAAAATTAATTTTTCAGGAGACAAAAAAATTAAAGATAAACGTTTAAGAGACATCATTGCAAGTCAAGAAGATAAATTTTGGAAAATAATTACTCAAAATACTAAGTTTAGTGAAAATCTAGTAAACTTGGATAAGAGATTGCTCAATAACTATTATAAATCATTAGGGTACTACGATGTCAAAATAGATTCTGCATCAGCTGAACTTCAAGATAGCTCTAACATTGAATTAAATTACACTATTAATGCTGGACAAAGATATATAATTGACAAGATATCTACTAGGGTAGACCCAGTATATGATAAAAAAATTTTTTTCCCTTTAGAAAAGGTTTATAAAAATACCACTGGTGAATATTATTCACCATTCAAAATAAAAAAAATATTAGAAGTTATTGATGAATTAATTGACACCAATAGTTTACAATTTGCTGATCATAAAGTTGAAGAATTTGTAGAAAATGGAAAAATTTCATTAATTTTTGACATAAAAGAAGGAGAGAAATTATTAGTTGAGAGAATAAATATTTTAGGAAATTCAATTACTAAAGAAGAAGTAATTAGAAGCGAATTATTGCTTGATGAAGGTGATCCATTTACACAACTAAACTTAGATAAGTCAATTTCAAATTTAAAGGCAAGAAGAATTTTTAAGTCAGTAAGTTCCAAAGTTGAAGATGGATCTTCCCCAGATTTAAAAAAAATAGATATACGTGTGAGTGAACAACCAACAGGAGAGATAAGTGCTGGTGCCGGCATTGGTACAGATGGAGGTTCCTTCGCTTTTATTGTAAAAGAAAATAATTGGTTAGGAGAAGGAAAACAAGTTGCCTTTGATTTTGAAGTCGATACAGAGTCAATAAAAGGTGAATTTAGTTATGAAAATCCCAACTATGATTTATTAGGCAACTCAATAAGATATAGTATATCAAATACAACAAACGATAAACCCGATCAAGGGTATGAAAATAGAATAATTTCTTTAGGTATAGGAACAGGATTTGAACAATACAAAGATATTTTTACTAATCTTTCTCTAAGCGCTTCATATGATGATTTAAGAACTAATAGTAATGCTTCAGAGGCATTAAAAAAACAAAAAGGAGAATTTACTGA
Organism: uncultured Pelagibacteraceae bacterium; assembly: GCA_902590625.1. Lineage (GTDB taxonomy): Bacteria > Pseudomonadota > Alphaproteobacteria > Pelagibacterales > Pelagibacteraceae > Pelagilacustribacter. The sequence continues at coordinate 35,329 of CACIXL010000004.1, forward strand.
GGTAGCAGGTAGATATAATTTTACTTTTGATCAAAGAGATCGAAAATTTATGCCTACAGATGGATCTGTCATAAGTTTTGGCCAAACACTTCCGTTTTATGCAGATAAACCTTATGTTAATAATACTTTAAAATTTAGCACATATCATTCTTTCAATGAAAATATTATTGGTGCTGGAAAATTTTATTTAGATACCATTAATGGGCTTGATAATGAGAATGTTAGGCTAAGTAAACGAAGATCACTTAGTACAAAAAGAATTAGAGGTTTTGAGAGAGGTAAAATTGGCCCTGTAGATGGATCAGATCATGTAGGGGGTAACTATGCAGCAGCTTTAAACTTTGAAGCAAACTTACCAAATTTTCTCCCTGACTCGAGTAATACAGAAGTGGGATTATTCCTAGATTTTGCGAATGTGTGGGAAGTTGACTATGACAGTTCCATTGATGACAGTAACAAATTGAGATCCTCAGTGGGTACAGCCTTAAATTGGGGCTCTCCCATCGGACCTCTAAGTTTTGTTTTATCAACAAATTTATCTAAAGCCTCAACAGATAAAACTCAATCTTTTAATTTTAACTTAGGAACTTCATTTTAACTATGAAAATATTATTAAAAAAAATAATAATAATTTTTGCTTTATCTTTTATATTTACCAGCACAAATGCAGATATGCCTCACTATGTTGATTTTAAGTACATTTTAAATCAAAGTACAGCTGGAAAAAAAGCTCAAACTTCTCTTAAAAACAAACTAGATCAAGGCCTTAAAAAATTAACCGAAAAAGAAAAAGTTCTCTTGGAAGAAGAAAAAAAAATTATTCAGCAAAAAAAATTAATAAAACCGGAAGAATATAAAAGCAAAGTAGAAAACTTAAGATCAAAAGTATTAAATTTGCAAAAAGAAAGAAGTAAATTGCTTGATAGTGTTTCAAAACAGAGATCAAAAGCCAGAAATGAATTGCTAAAAAATCTCAATCCAATCATATCTGATTACATGAAAGAAAAAAAAATTAGAATGGTGGTAGATAAAAAAAGTATTTTACTTGCCGATCAAAATTTGGATTTGACTAAGGAAATTATGGGTTTATTAAATAAAAAATTAAAATCAATTAAGCTTAATTAAGTTTGAATGAAATCGAGCTTTTTTATTTCAAAAAAAAACGTTAAATTAAGTAAGATATTTTCAAATGTTTCTAAAAAAAATGACTTTATTATCAAAAATGTAAAGCCATTACATAAGGCTGGTAAATTTGATATTACTTTTTTTGACAATATCAAATATAAATCTTTTGCTTCTGAAACAAAAGGAAGAGCTTGTATTACAACCGAAAAATTAGCAAAATTTTTACCCAATAATGTTTTAAAAATTACTGTTAAAAATGTATTACCTGAATTAGCAAAAATATTAATAAAAATATATCCTAATGCTGATGTAGATTATCCAGACTCTAGTTTAAAACCAGTCTCAAAACAAAAATATAAAACTGTTATATTTGGAAAAAATATTTTAGTTGGTAAAAACGTCAAAATTGGTAAAAATACTTTAATAGGATCGAACACGATAATAGAGCATGATGTAGAAATAGGAAGAGATTGTGTTATCGGTTCTAATTTAGTTATTAAAAACTCAATCATAGGAGATAGAGTAGTGTTACAAGATGGAAGCAAAATTGGACAAAAAGGATTTGGTTTTATTCCTTTAAATAAAAAAAATATGAAATTTCCTCATATAGGAAAAGTATTAATTCATGATGATGTTGAAATTGCATCTAACTGCACCATAGATCGAGGTTCAGTAGAAGATACTGTCATTGGAAAAAATACTTATTTGGATAATCAAGTTCATTTAGCGCATAATGTTAAAATTGGATCAAACTGCATGATTGCTGGACAAGTTGGATTTGCTGGTAGTTCCATTATAGGAAACAATGTTTCTATTGGAGGTCAGGCCGGTATATCTGGACATTTGAAAATTGGAAATAATGTTAAAATAGGTGGAGGCAGCGGCGTCGTAAAGGATATTGAGGACAACTTAGTTGTTATGGGTTATCCTGCAGTTGAATTTAGAAAATTTTTAAAAAATCAAAAAAAATGAGTAAAATCACTTTAGATAAGAAAACAATTGAAAATTTGCTTCCTCATAGGGAGCCAATGCTTTTAATTGATAAACTTACAAATATAGTTCCTCTTAAATCCGCAACAGCAATTATGTATGTAAAAAAAAATGGTTTTTACGTACAAGGACATTTTCCTGATCAACCTGTAATGCCTGGAGTCTTAATTGTAGAAGCTTTTGGTCAGGCCGCTGCAGCTCTAACAGCACATGGAATTGATCCAAAAGAGTACGCTAACAAGTTAGTTTATTTAATGGGCGTTGATAAAGCTAGATTTAGAAACCCTGTGATACCTGATTGTGAACTTCATTTAGATATAGAAGCAATTAGATCACATGGAAGAGTTTGGAAATATAAAGGTACAGCAAAAGTTGACGGTAAAAGAATGGCAGATGCTGAATGGTCTGCAACAATAGTAGATAGAAAATAATGATACACAGTTCAAGTGTAATTGATAAAAAAGCTAAAGTTTCTCAATCAGTTAAAATTGGTCCTTTTTGTTATGTCGGGCCTGAAGTAGAATTGTCCGATGATGTTGAATTAATTTCTAACGTACATATTGAAGGCAATACAAAAATAGGAAAAGGAACAAAAATATTCCCATTCGCGAGTATCGGCACTCAACCTCAAGATCTTAAATTTAAAAATGAAAAAAATAGTTTAATAATAGGTGAGCAAAATATTATTCGAGAGTATGTAACTATAAATCCAGGTACAGAGGGTGGCGGTTCAAAAACAGAAATTGGTAATAGTTGCCTATTAATGATTTCTTCTCATATTGCTCATGATTGTAAAATAGGAAACAATGTTATAATTGCAAATAATGTTCCTCTTGGAGGTCACGTTACAATTGAGGACTCTGTAGTAATAGGAGGTAACTCCGCTGTTCAACAGTTTACAAGAATCGGGAGACTAGCAATGATCGGAGGAATGACAGGTGTGCTTAAGGATGTTACTCCTTTTGGTCTATCAATTGGAAATAGAAACTATTTACAAGGGTTAAATCTTATCGGTTTGCGAAGGAAAAAATATGACAATAAAAAAATAATGGGATTAGATAAGGCTTACAAAGAAATTTTCTCTTCAAAAAACCTACACGAAAATTTAAGCAAAATTAACGGTGAGTATAAAGACAATGAGCTTGTTTCAGAAGTAATAAGATTTATTGAGAAAGATAAAAAACGACCTATTTGCTCACCACAAAATTAATTTATGATTGGTCTAATTTTTGGAGAAACTGATTTTCCAAAGTATATATATAAAAAGATAAGAAATAAAAAAAAATATACAATAATTGATTTAACTAATAAAAACTTTTTTAAAAAAGATAAATACTCACATAAAGTCTCGATTGGTCAATTTGGAAAGATAATATCTATTTTAAAAGAAAATAATTGCAATAAAGTATTATTTGCTGGAAAAGTACAAAAACCTAATTTTTTAAAAATTAAGTTAGATTTCAAAGGTGTTTATTATATCCCGAAGATTATTGAAAAATCGAAACTTGGTGATGTTGCTTTGTTAAAAGAAATTATAAATATTTTTAAAAAAGAGGGAATAAAAACTGTAAGTTCTACACAGTATACTCCTGAATTAAATTTACCGAGAGGAAACTATTCAAAATATAAGCCAGATAAAGAAGATAAAAAAGACATTAGAAATGCTTTAGAGGCTTTAAATAAATCAAATCAATATAGTTATGTTCAAGGCGCAATAAGTAGAGAAAATATTATTTTCCTTGAGAAAAAAGAAGGAACACAAAAACTGTTAAAAAACTTTAGGAAAATAAAAAATGTTTCTAAAGGCGTTCTTGTTAAATTCCCAAAAAAAGTGCAAGACCCAAGGGTTGATTTACCAACTATTGGTTTAAATACTTTAAGACAATCTAAAGCTGCAGGACTTAAAGGTATTGTGTTAAAACATAAAAAAAACATTTTTTTAGACAAAAAAAGATCTATCGATTTCGCAAATAAACACAAAATGTTTATTTTGGTAAAATGAAAAAAATAACTTTAATCATTTTTTTAACCTTAATTCAGACTTTTCAGGCTTTATCTAATGAACCAAAGTTGCAAAAAGTTATAAGTAATTTAAATAGTCCATGGAGTCTATTTTTTATCAATGACAAAGAAGTATTGGTAACAGAAAAATCAGGAAATTTAATATTAATAGATTTAAATAGTCAAAAAATAAAAAAAATTAATCATAATTTAAATATTTTAGAAGATGGACAGGGCGGTTTACTTGACGTTCTATATTTCAATAAAAAAGTTTTTGTTTCATATTCCGAAAATCTTAAAAATGGATATTCTAGCACATCAGTTGCCTCGGCAAAATTTAATGATAAATTACTTAATTTTAAAAATATTTTCAGAGCCGAACCTCCAATTAACTCAGGTTATCATTTTGGATCAAGATTAATTATTAAAGATGATTTTCTATATATAACGGTTGGCGAAAGAGGCAAAGGAATGATTGCTCAAGATCCGACAAAACATCCAGGTAGTATTATTAGAATTCATTTGGATGGAAAAATTCCAAAAGATAATCCAAAGTTTAAAGATAAGAAAGAATGGTTGCCAGAAATTTTTCAAATAGGTGTCAGAAATCCTCAAGGTATGGATTTGTCCCCATTTGATAATAAAATTTATTTAACAAATCATGGTGCAAAGGGCGGAGACTGGTTTGGGGAAGCTAAATATGGTGAAAATTATGGATGGAAAATTTTAGGGTGGGGAGGAACCAATTATACCGGTACCCGAATAGGTCCAAAATGGAAGCCAGGTTTTACCAAAGCTATAAAATATTGGGTTCCATCGATTGCAGCAAGTTCTATGGTAATTTACAAAGGCAATGAATTTAAAGAATGGAACGGTGATGCTTTAATAACCTCGCTTAAAGATCAATCCCTTAGAAAAATAAAATTTAAAGATAATAAATTTATTGATGAAAAAATTATATTTCAAAACAAAATTGGAAGGATAAGAGATATCGAAATTCAAGAAAGTACTGGCAAAATTTTTCTTTTGACAGATAGTGGTTCTATTTGGAGACTTCATAAGTGAAAAAAATATTTATATTAACAGGTGAAGCTTCAGGAGATAAGCTAGCATCAAAAGTTATAAGTGAATTAAAAAAACTTAATTCAAATATAGAATACTTATCTGTTGGGGGTGAAAATTTAGAAAGGTTGGGTATAAGATCTATTTATGATCTTAAAGAAATAACATACTTAGGATTTACCAATGTGTTATTTAATATTTTTAAGATAAAGAAAAAAATCAATGAAACAGTTAAGGCTATAGAAAATTTCAAACCTGATATATTATTTACCGTCGATAGCCCAGATTTTACTTTAAGGGTAGCTGAAAGAATTAAAATAAAAAACCCTGAAATTAAAACTATACACTATGTGGCTCCTCAAGTATGGGTTTGGAGAGAAGGTAGAGTTAAAAAAATTAAAAAATTTATTGACCATATTCTTTTGTTATTTAATTTTGAAAAAAGCTATTTTGAAAAAGAAAGTATGAGTCACGAGTTTGTTGGCCACCCTTTACTTGACTCAACAAGTGAAAGTGCGATTGATATCAATCAAATTTTAGGAAAAAATAAAGCATTAATTTCTATTTTTGCAGGTAGCAGAAAATCTGAGATAGATGTTTTAACTCCAATACTTTTAAATTTTATTAAACTTATGAATGATAAGTATAATGATTTTTCTTACGTCTTTCATGCAACTAAAGAATATTCAGATTTAATCCTATCTTACATAAAAAAAAATAATTTAAGCAATTGTGAAGTCATAAATGATAGTAAGATTAAAAATCATATTTTAAAAAAATCAGTATTTGCTGTCTCCAAATCAGGGACAATATCTCTTGAGATATGTAAAGCAAAAATACCGTCAGTAATATTATATAAGATGGGTTTAATAAATTTTTTAATTATTAAAATGTTAGTAAAAACTAAGTTTGCAAATATTATTAATATAGCTGCTAAAAAAGAGATTATACCTGAATTACTTCAATCTAATTGTAATCCAAAAAAAATATTTGAAGTCGTTTCTAATTATTTAGATAATCCAAAAAAAATTGACGAACAAATATTAAACACACAGAAGATTTTAAAAAGTTTTAAAACTAATACTTTATCCTCAACTTTAGCTGCTAATGCTATAAATAAGTATTTATGATCATTTATACTCACAATGATTGTTTAAAAAAATTTAATGGTCATGCTCACCCTGAAAGAAAAGAAAGATTAGAGAGTATTTTAAGTTCAATAAGATCATCAAATTTAAAAGTAGAATTTAAAGAAGCGCCTTTAGCTGATTTAAAAACCGTTTCATTAGTTCATCCAAAACATCATATAGAGAAAATTTTTTCTAACATTCCTAAAGAAGGCATAATAGGTGTAGAGAAAGAACCTTATGCTGATACTATGCTTTGTCCTGAAAGTAAAAATGCAATTCTAAGATCGTGTGGAGCTGGTATTGCTGCAGTGAAGGACCTCATGGTAAAAAATAAGAGAGTGTTTTGCGCTGTAAGACCACCAGGTCATCATGCTGAAACTGTAAGAGCTAATGGTTTTTGCTTTATCAATAACGTTGCAGTAGCAGCCAGATATTTACAAAGACAATACAAGATAAACAAAGTTGCAATAATTGATTTTGATGTCCACCACGGCAATGGAACTCAAGAAATTTTTTATAAAGATCAATCAGTTGCATATGGGTCATCTCACGAATTTCCTTTATTTCCCGGAACAGGAGCAGAAAATGAAACTGGGGTAGGAAATATTTTCAATGCAACTTTAAAAGCTGGTACTACAAGTAAAGAATTTATATCAATATTTGATCAAAAAGTTCTTAAAGCTATAGATAAATTTAAACCAGAGGTAATTTTAATCTCCGCGGGTTTTGACGCTCATAAAAGAGACCCTTTAGCTAACATTAATTTAGAGTCTGAGGATTTTTTTAAAATCACAAAAAATATTGTTGACATTGCTAACACACATTCACAAGGCAGAGTTATATCTTTTCTTGAGGGTGGATATGATTTACAAGCTTTATCCGAAGGTATAATAGAACACCTAAATGCTTTAAAATCCCATGTTTGACCAGTTATCTGGATCGTTAAATTTTTTTATTTCTTTGTCTGTTACTGGTCTAAACAGATAGTAAGCAATATATATTGTTAGAAAAAACAAAAAAATTGTTTTCATTTCTTTGATATATTAAACTAATTTTATGAAATTCAGCAAAAGAAAATTTGTTAAAATTCTTAGTTTTTCGGCTTTAGTTTCGCTATTTCCAATCAAAACTCTTTTAGCCTCTACTAAAAAAATCATTAATCCAAACCTATCTAAAGAGCAAAAAAATATCATGTTTAATGAAGGGACAGAAAGACCGTTTACTAGTGATTTATTAAGGGAAAAAAGAAAGGGTTTTTATCATTGTGCTAATTGTGGAAATAAACTATTTGCATCAACTGCTAAATTTGACAGCGGTACTGGCTGGCCTTCTTTTTCTGAGGCTTTACCAGGAGCTTTTAAGACAAAAATTGATAAAAGTTTTGGCATGAAGAGAGTAGAATACCATTGTGCAAAGTGCGGTGCACATCATGGACATGTTTTCAATGACGGTCCAAAAGAATCGGGTAAAAGATTTTGCAATAATGGACTTTGTTTAATTTTTAGGCCAGAGTGATGACCCTTTAATTAAATAAAAATCTCTTATTATTTAAGCTTTTTTGTTCACAGACAGCACCCAATTCGTCCATGTTTGTAAGTGAAATTTATGAATTTAAGTTTAAAACTTAGAAATGGATCTAATTACAGTAATTATAATTGGTGTAATAGTTGCAGCTACAGGTGTAATCAACCCAAAAGCTAAAGATCCGGAAGAAGTAGCAAAAGCTCCAGAAACTCAGATAACAACTCCAGAAGTTAAGGAGCCTGAACCTGAACCTGAACCTGAACCTGAACCTGAACCTGAACCTGAACCTGAGCCAGCTAAAGAACCAGAACCTGAGCCAGAACCTGAGCCAGAGCCAGAACCTCAAAAAGAAGAACCAAAAGAAGAGGTAAATGCTGAACCAACCCAAGAGCAAGATGCAAAACCTGAAGAGGAAGAAGTTCAACCAGTTACAGAAGAAACTACTGAAGCTACTGAGGAAAAAGGATTAAGTATGGTTAATATTCTTCTTTATATTTTAGGAGCAATTGCAGTAATAGCAGCTGGAATATATTTCTTCATGAGAAGAGAACCATCAACTCAAAGTGCAGCAGATATTGCTAGAGCTCAGTCTCAACAAGATCCAACTCCTGAACCTCAAGAGGAACCAGCACAAGAAGAGACGTATTCAGAGCCAGAACCTCAGCCAGAACCAGAGCAACCAGTTCAAGAGGAAACTCCGACAGAAACTACTGAGGAAGAACCTCAATCAGAAAATAATGATCAATCATCTAATAACGATGATGAGAATAATAATAGATAGTTAATTAAAATTTTTTTCCACCTTCTAAATAAGCACACTTCTCACAAGTTTTTTCAATTTCAGGCGGTTCATCAAGATTTAAAATATCTTTCATTTCAATTAATTTCTTTTCAATCCAAGATGTGTTTACCCGGTAGGGTATCAGCGTAGTTTTGAAGTCTATTTTATTATCAAATTTATTATTTGTTTTTTCTCCATTACAAACATAAAAAAAGGATCGGTCAGATACATCAAAATTCATTTTTCTTAAAATATGAACATAAATATCCATTTGTAATTTGTAGCTAAGATGCCATTCAGCATCGAGATAGGATGAAACTGTTACAGGATAAGTTGATGATTGAGCTTTATAATCAACTACAACTATTTTTTTCTCATTTAAATCAAACCAGAGATCATCAATACCTCCGTGAATAATAAGATTAGTTTTTTCATCTAAATATGAAATTCCACCTTTTAAAGAATTTCTCCAGGTATCTAAATCTTTATGCTGATAAGGAACAAAATTTAAATTATGCTTAACCATAATTGGATGAGGTTTTTGCTCTTTTCTATAAAGATCAAATTCCTTTTTTAAAAGTTCATCTACGGCAACGTTTAGAGCCCAACCAGGCATTGATGGCTCTTTTAGTCCTTTGACTCGATCCAAATAGAAGCATCTTTTGCAACTTAGAAAATTGAAAAATTTGGATCTACTTATTTTAAAAGGTGTGTTTGATTTTTTATCGTAAATAGATGTTTTTCTTGTTCTGAAAGATACAGCGTCTTTCATCTAAATTTGTTTAAGTCTTCTAATAACTTCGGTTTTATCTAATGATAAAATTACATCGTATAAACCTGGTCCAAATCTTGAACCTACTAGGGCTATTCTTAAAGGCTGTCCCACACCTTTAAAATTAGTTTTATGTTTATCTATTAAAGATTTAATTACAGGCTCTAAAGTTTCTCTAGATGGAGAAGAAAGTTTTTCAAATTCATTAATAAAGTTATTTATTACTTTTTTGGATAAATCATCAATGAGTTTTTTATCATCTGAGCCAACCTCAATTTTATCAATAATAATATATTGAGCATTATTCCAAATATCCTCTAGGGTTTTTGCTTTATTTTTTAAGAAGCTCATAGATTTCAAAAGGACACTCTCTTTTGATTGATCTATAGGTTTTTTGTATTTTGAAACATATTCTTTGAAGAAATTAAAAAGGTCTTTTTCATCTATTGTCTTTATGTATGTTTCATTTATTGAATAAATCCTATTCATATCAAGTTTTGAAGGTGATTTACCGACGCCACTCAAATCAAATAAATCAATACTTTCTTGCTTAGTAAAAATCTCTTTATCTTTATAAGACCATCCTAATCTTAATAAATAATTCCTTAATGCGTCTGAAATAATTCCAATTTTAACATAATCTTCAAGGGTAGATGCATTATCTCTTTTAGATAACTTTTTTCCTTGTTCACTATGTATTAGTGGAATGTGAGCAAAGTTCGGAACTTCCCAACCCATGGCATCATAGATTTGTTTTTGTTTAAAAGAATTAATCATATGATCGTCACCTCTAATTACATGAGTAATTCTCATCTCATGATCATCAACTGTTGCTGATAATTGATATGTTGGTGATTTATCTTTTCTTAGTATTACAAAATCTTCAATTGTAGAATTTGAGATATTTCTTTCTCCTTGAACTAAATCTTTTATAATTGTATTTCCTGAAATTTTACTCTTAAATCTAATTACCGGTTTTACACCATCTGGGATCTTAAGGTCTTTAGCGTCTCTCCACTTTCTATTATAAACATAAGGTATACCTTGTTTTTTACACTTCTCTTTTTGTTCATTTATTTCTTTTTCTGAGCAATAACACTCATAAGCAAAACCTTTTTTAATAAGCTCTTCGGCAACTGCTACGTGTTTATTAATGTTTTTAGATTGAATATATTCTTCACCATCATGCTCAATCCCTAGCCATGATAATGATGTAATAATTTGTTTTTTAAATTCGTCTTTTGATCTTTCTTTATCTGTATCTTCAATTCTTAAGAAATATTTACCTTTATTTTTCTTAGCTAACAGCCAATTAAATAATGCTGTTCGAACACCACCAATATGAAGAGGCCCAGTAGGAGAGGGCGCAAACCTACAATTAAAAGACATTTCTATTAATTAGACTATTTTAGTGAAAGTTTCTATATAAAGAAACAAGTTTACCTTGAATTTTTATTCTATTTGCAGCGTAGATTTTTGTACCGTAGTTTCTATTTGCAGCTTCAAGAGCAATAGTATTTCCTTTTTTCCTAACTCTTTTTAAAGTTGCTTCTTGGTCATCAATTAAAACAACTGCAATCTGACCACTATCTACATTTGAAGTTTTCTTAACAATTACTGTATCACCATCATTGATACCAGCTTCAATCATTGAGTCACCTTTAACTTTTAATCCATAATGTTCACCATTATTTTGTAAATCTTCAGGTAAAGCTACTCTATCAACTTCTTGTTGAATTGCCTCAATAGGAGTTCCTGCTGCAATACTTCCTAAAACAGATACATCAGTTGATTTTGTTTTTTCTTTATCAAGTCCACCTTTTATAACGCTTGGTGTGAAAGTATTAAAAATATCGTTAGCACTTGCATTTTCTGGTAATTTGACAACTTCTAAAGCTCTAGCTTTATGTGCTAATCTTTTTACAAATCCTCGCTCTTCTAAAGCTGATATTAATCTATGAATTCCTGATTTCGACTTAAGGTTGAGTGAATTTTTCATCTCTTCATATGATGGAGAAATTCCAGAAGATCTAATCTTCTTATTAATGAATATTAGTAAGTTTTTTTGTTTTTTTGTTAGCATAGAACAAACCTCGTACATCTATGTTCTATAAAAGTTCTATTTAAATTACAACTTGAAATAAGTCCTTATTTTATTGGATTATTTGAGTAAATTTTTTTAATAACTCGGCAGGATTGTCGGATTTTAAAAGTGATTCACCAATTAGAAAATTTTTAATTCCTGTCTTTTCATAAATATATTTAGCATCAGCGTCATTCTTAATCCCGCTTTCTGAAATGATAGGGCCTTTATGCTCTTTTAAAGTTTCAAAAATAGAAATCGTATTATTTATAGAGATCTCTAATGTTTTTAAATTTCTATTATTAATCCCAATTAAAGAATTTTCGTATTTTAAAGCACTTTCAGCTTCTTTCTTATCATGTACCTCAACTATTACTGAAAGTTTATGTCTCATTGCCTCGGCATAAATATCATCTGCTAGTTTAGTATCTAAAGCAGCAACTATGATCAAAATACAATCACTACCATAACTTTTAGATAAAGCGATTTGGTAAGGATCAATAAAAAAATCTTTTGCTAAAACAGGAATTTTAAACTTTTTTTTAATATCTCTTATATAATCGAGTTTACCAAGAAAGTGTTTTTCTTCAGTTAAAACCGAAAGGCATGTAGCACCGTTATCCACGTACATTTTTGCAATATTTAAATGATTAAAATCTTTCACTAATTCTCCTGCAGAAGGGCTTGCTTTTTTTATCTCGGAAATTATCGATGCCCTTTTATTATTGGCTATAACTTTTTTAAAATTTAAGAAGTTGTTTAAAGATTTAATTGTATTTTCAATAGAGTCTAAAGAATTTGTCTTCTTAATACTTTTCAAAGAATCTTTTTTATCTTCGATGATTTTGTTTAAAACATTAGTCATTATTTCGATTGTAATTTTGTCAAATGCTCAAAAACTTTACCTGAATTTAGATGTTTAGTAGCTTTGTTAAAAGCATTTTTAAAATCATTTTCTTTTCCCGAAACAATTAACCCTGCCGCAGTATTTAAAGCAACGGATTGTGAGAACTCATTAAAAGTTCCTTTATAGATATCTATAATTTTTTCTGCATTGTATTCTGCATTTTTACCTTTCAAATTTTCTTTATTACCTTCATTTATGCCAAGATCTTTTGGATTAATTGTAAATTCATTTATTTTACCATCTTTTAATTCCACAACATTAGTTTTTGCAAAAGGTGAAATTTCATCCATTCCATCATCGCTATGAACAATATAAGCATGCACAACATTATTTTCTTTTAAAGCTTCAGCAAAAGGTTTCATCCATTTTTTATCGAAAACACCTATCACTTGTCTTTTAACTTGAGCAGGACTACTTAAAGGACCAATCAAATTAAAAATAGTTTTCTTACCCATCTTTTTTCTAGCAGGCCCAACGTGTTTCATAGCTGAGTGATAATTTGGAGCAAACATAAAAGCAAAATTAAAATTTTTTATACTATCCTCTGCTTCACTTGATTTTAAATTAATGTTTATTTTTAAAGCTTCCAAAACATCTGCTGAACCACAGTTAGACGAAACAGCTTTATTACCATGTTTTGCCACCTTAACTCCCATACTAGCTAAAACAATCGCAGCGGCTGTTGAAATGTTTAAAGAATTTTGACCGTCTCCGCCAGTTCCACATGTATCAATAGTGCCTGGGTCACAAGAAACTTTTGTTGCTTTATCTCTTAAAATATAGATACCACCGGCTAATTCATCTTTTGTTTCACCTTTTTTTATTAATGCCTCTAGAATTTCAATAATTTTATCTTCTGCGTGTTTACCTTCCATTAAATCTGAAAATAGAGATTTGCTGTCGTCAAATGAAAGATTTTGACCTTGTTTTAATTTAGTTGTTATATCAGACATATTAATTAGTGATAAAATTTTTAATTAATTTCATACCCATTTTAGTACTTATACTTTCAGGATGAAACTGAAACCCGTGAATATTATAATTTTTATGCATCAATCCCATTATTGTCTTATTTTTAGTTTCTGCAGTAATTATTAAGTCTTTTGGGAACTTTTTACGATCGACTACCAGGCTGTGATATCTCGTGGCTTCAAAATTATTTAGGATATTCTTAAAAAGACCCATTCTTTGATGCTTAATTTTACTAGTTTTTCCATGCATTAAATTCTTAGCTTTAACTATTTTTCCACCAAAAACCTGACCAATGATTTGATGACCTAGACACACTCCAAGAATGGGTATTTTTTTATGAACTTCTTTTACTATTTTTAAACAGTTACCGGCTTGATTTGGATTACCTGGTCCAGGTGATATAACAATTTTATTATATTTTTTTCTTAAAATTGTTTTACCATCAATTTTGTCATTTCTTACTACTTCAACATGCTTTTTAAAATTAGAGATATAGTGGTATAAGTTATAAGTAAAACTATCGTAGTTATCTATTAGTAAAATTTTCATTTAATCTACCGCTCTCATTAAAGCTTTAGCTTTGTTCACTGTTTCAGCATACTCTTTTTCAGGCTTACTATCAGCAACGATACCAGCACCAGCTTGTACATAAAATTTCTTATTTTTAATTAAGGCTGTTCTTAAAGCAATACACGTGTCAAATTCACCATTAGGAGTGAAATAACCAATACCTCCTGCATATAATTTTCTTTTATTTTTTTCTAATTCATCAATGATTTCCATAGCTCTTATTTTAGGAGCCCCACTTACAGTTCCAGCAGGAAATCCTGATAATAAAGTTTCAAATAATGAGAATTTATTATTAAATTTACCAATAACATTAGAGACGATGTGCATTACATGAGAATATCTTTCAACTTTAAACTTTTCAGTAACCTTAACCGTATTTACTTTAGACACTTTTCCAACATCATTTCTTCCAAGATCTAAAAGCATTAAATGCTCTGCCAATTCTTTTTTATCTTTTAAAAGATCAAATTCATATTTTTTATCTTCTTTGCTATTTTTTCCTCTAGGTCTAGTACCAGCGATTGGCCTGATTGTTACTTCTCCATTTCTAAGTCTGACTAATATTTCCGGACTGCTACCCAAAATATTAAAATCTTTATAATTGAAATAAAACATAAAAGGTGAGGGATTAGACTTTCTCAAATAATTGTAAATTTCTATAGGTGTTTTATTTATTTTTCTCTCAAACCTCTGACTTAATACTACTTGAAAAATATCTCCTTTTTCTATGTATGTTTTTGCTTTTTTAACAAGCGATTTAAATTTTTCTTTTGAAGTATTTGATTTTATTAAATTTTTGTTAGGTTTAAATGTGAATTGTTCTGGAAGCTTAATATTTTCAAAATCTTCATACAAATCAAACCTTTTATTTATCGCATGATACTCTTCTTCATAATTTTTAATTTTTGTGTCTGCGAAAACATTCTCTACATAGAAAATTTTTTTTTTAATATTATCATAAATAACTAAATTTTTAGGTCTAGATAACCTCACATCAGGTATTTTAAGATTATCTTTACAATTGTTGGGTATTTTTTCTATGTATCTGATTACATCATAAGAAAAATAACCTACCAGCATCGAAGACATTGAAGGTAATTGTTTTGGAATTTTAATCTTAAATTCCTTAATTAATTTATTTAGATATTTTAATGGATCAGATTTAATTTTAGATTTTTTATCTGAACTATTAATTGAAATAATGTTCTTATTAATATCCCATATTTTATCGGGATTAAGTCCAATTATCGTATAACGACCTTTAATTGTCCCTTTTTCAACTGACTCAAAAATAAAGCTATTTTTTTCAGCTAATAGAAACCTAAATAAATTTTCAACCTTGTAATATTGATTACAAGATCTTGATCTAAATAAAATTTGATGTTTTTTTTTAGAATGATTATTTTTAAATTCTTTAAAACTTAAATTTATCTTCATTGAAATGAGTTTTTGACACGATCTAATGTTTTTTGATTAACTTCAACTTTATACTTCTGATTAGCATTTTCATCATAAGATTGATAGATTTTGTTAATCAAATTTAAGCGTGCCTTAGCTTCGTATTGCTCAAATTCATTACTATTTTTATCAAATTTTTTATATTCAGTTTTTTTAGTTAATATTAAAAAACTTTTGGTCAGCGTGTTGTTAGTTAAAAGGTTGATGTCACCTTCTTTAGTTAAGAAAATTTGTTTAACCAAACCTTCGCTAAATATATCATTTTGTTTCAAACTAGAGACTTTATAATCTTTAATTGCTAATCCATTATCATCAGCAAATTTTTTATAATTGTCTCCATCAAAAGCACCTAAGCTTATGTCTTTAGCTAGTGATGTATTTTTTTCAATTTTTTCTTTAAAACTTAGTTGAGCATTTAGTGCTTCTAAAACTTCAGGATCGTTCATTGGTCTATTTTTTTTCTCTTCATCTTTAACTTCAGCTAAATAATATTTGTTATCTACATTTATAACTTCAGGAGATTGAGGCATCTTTATATTATATATTTTTTTAAAGAGATTATCCGGCAAGTTTTCTATTTTGCTTTTGACTTCGTTTTCTTTTTTTGCATTAATTTTATTAAATTCTACAATCTTTAAATTATTTGTTTTTGCTGTTTCTTCAAAAGATTGTCCGTCTAAAACATTGTTTTCAATAATATCTAATTGTTTAAAAAAATTTTCATTATACTCTTTACTTCCACTAATTAATTCTGGCTTAATTTCTGAGTATCTTATTGATTTAAGTTCAGTAAAAAAAACGTTCTTATTTCTTTCGTATAGTTCTTTAATACTTTCCTGCGAGGGTTTATTTTTTGAGTGATATTTTTCTAAATCTATATACTGAATTGTTTTTGATTGATTTTCTTTTCTAAATTCTTTTTTAACAAGAATTTCAGGAATAACTATTCCTCCTGACAAAGAACTTAAAAACTGCCTTCTTTTCTCTTGCTCAACAATATTAGACTCAAATTGAGGTGCTGTTATTCCACTTTTAATTAGAAATTTTTCATATTCAGTTCTTGAAAATTTATTATCTTTAAAAAATAATTTATCATTTTTAATTATATCTCTTAGAGCATTATCACTCACTAAAACACCAAGCTTTTCAATTTCTAAAGACATCACTTTTTTTCCGATATAATCAGACAAAATTTGTTCAACAAGATCTGTTTTAGACAAATTTTTGATCTGTTCCTCATTCAAATTAAGTCGATTAATGTAATTAACAAATTCTTGTGTACTGATTTTGTTCGAGTCCACAGTAGCAATTACGTTTTGATTTCCCCCTCTAAAAACATCACCCATTCCCCAAAAGACAAATGGTAGAATGATTATTCCAACCAGAAGCTTTAGAAAAAAAGATTTTGATAATTTACCTATTGATGTTGCCATTATATTAATTTATTAAGTTCAAAATTATACACCTATAGATTAAAATTTAAATTAAGGCAAATTATGAGATATTTTATTGGTAATTGGAAAATGTTTGGTGTGCCCAAATCTATCAGTATTCTTAACAAAATTAATTCATACTATTCTAAGGACAAAAATAGAAACAAATACAGAGTAATAATTACACCCCCATACACTTTAATTGAAAGCTATTCCAAGTATTTCAAAAATAAGAAGATTTTGATAGGTGCTCAAAACTGTTATCAAAAAGAACAATTTTCTTCAAATACTGCAGCTGTCAGCTCTTATATGCTTAGGAGTGTAGGCGCTAAATACACTTTAGTAGGACATTCAGATAACAGAGCTGAAGGAGATACAGATGCGATGCTTAAGGATAAAGTTAGGTATGCTATTAAAAATAATTTAAAAGTAGTCTTTTGTATTGGAGAAAACAAATTAGAAAAGAAAAATAAAAAAACACTAAGTGTTTTAAAAAGACAATTGACAAAAGTACTTGAAAAAAAATTTAATAGAAACAATATTATTGTTGCTTACGAACCTATTTGGTCTATTGGTACAGGAAAAATTCCAACTGCTCAGGATTTAAAAAAAACAACTATCCACATTAAGAAAGTTTTAAAAGGAATATTTAAAAAAAATAGCCCAGCAGTTCTATATGGCGGTTCCGTAGATGGCAATAACGTTGAGATGTTTAAAGAAATTAAAGAAATAGATGGTTTTTTAATAGGAGGAGCATCAAAAACTTCTAAAAAATTTATTGATATAATAAAGAATTACTATAGATAAGCATCATGGAAAGTTTACTCATTTTCGTAAATATAGCTTTAGCAATAATCCTAGTAATAATAATTTTGCTGCAAAGATCTGAAGGAGGCGCATTAGGTTTAGGTGTTTCACAAGATAATTTCACGTCCGTGAGATCCGTAGGAACCTTTTTAACTAAATTTACTTCAATCATTGCCGCTTTATTTATAATTTGCAGTATTGCTATAGTTGCTATTTCTCGAGATGAGTTTCGTGAAACACAATCAGTTCTTGAAAAGGAAGAAGAAGAAAATTCAAACCTTCCACAAATACCTCAATCTAAGTAATTAAGTCTTTGTATTTAAGAAAATATAAAGTATAACATACTTCCATGGCGCGATATATATTCGTAACCGGCGGCGTGGTTTCATCTTTAGGCAAAGGATTATCATCAGCATCACTAGCTTATTTATTACAATCAAGAGGATATAAAGTAAGAATTAGAAAACTAGATCCTTATTTGAATGTCGATCCAGGAACAATGAGTCCATTTCAGCATGGAGAAGTTTTTGTAACAGATGATGGAGCTGAAACAGATTTAGACTTAGGCCACTATGAAAGATTTTCTGGAATTTCTGCTAAAAAATCTGACAACATAACTACAGGTAAAATTTATAGCGATGTTTTAAAAAAAGAAAGACAGGGAAAATATTTAGGTAAAACTGTACAAGTAATTCCTCACATTACCAATAGGATTAAAGAATTTATAAAACACGATGTTGCAAAAGAAGATTTCGTAATTTGTGAAATAGGCGGAACCGTTGGAGATATCGAAAGTCTTCCTTTTTTAGAAGCTATAAGACAATTTTCAAACGAAGCTGGAAGAAAAAATACCCTTTTTATTCATTTAACTTTAGTTCCTTACATGAGAGCTTCTGATGAAATTAAAACGAAACCCACTCAACATTCTGTGAAAGAACTAAGAAGCATAGGTATTCAACCAGATATTATTATTTGCAGGTCAGAAAGATCAATACCTTTAAATCAAAGAAAAAAAATCTCACTATTTTGCAATGTTTCTATAAACGATGTCATTGAAACAGTTGACGTTAAAACAATTTATGAGGCTCCAATAAGCTTCAATAAAGAGAAACTTGATGAACGGGTCTTAAAATTTTTTAGGATTAAATCTAGAAAAAAAGTTAATTTATCGCCATGGAAAAAAATTACTCGTTCAGTATTAAATAATAAAAGCAAGGTTAATATTGCGATTATTGGAAAATACGTTGAATTAAAAGATGCATATAAATCTTTGGATGAAGCACTAACTCATGGTGGAATAGCTAATAATTTAAAGGTAAATTTGGTTAGAATTGAATCTGATTATTTAAAACCAAAAGATATTAAAACTAAATTAAAAGATGTCTCAGGAATTTTAATACCTGGTGGATTTGGGAAAAGAGGGACTGAGGGAAAAATTGCAGCAATTACTTATGCAAGAAATAATAACATACCTTTTCTAGGAATTTGTTTTGGTATGCAGATGGCTGTAATAGAATTTGCTAGAAATAAGTTGAATATTAAAAAAGCAACATCAAGCGAATTTGGTCCTTCTAAAGCTTCTGTAGTTGGTTTGATGAGTGAATGGGTAAAAGATGGAAAAAAATTCATTGGAACTGATAAAGACTTGGGTGGTACTATGAGACTAGGGAGTTATGAAGCTAAACTAAAAAAAGGATCATTAATAAGTAGCATTTATAGCTCTGTTAAAATTAATGAAAGGCATCGGCATAGATATGAAGTTAATATAAATTTTAAAGATGAGTTTGAAAAAAAAGGCATGATATTTTCAGGTTTATCACCAGATTTAAAATTACCTGAAATAATAGAACTTAAAAATCACCCCTGGTTTATCGGAGTTCAATTTCACCCAGAATTTAAATCTAGACCTTTAACTCCACATCCTTTATTCTCATCATTTATAAAAGCCGCAAAAACTAAATCGAATAAATAATGACAAATCATAAAGTTAAATGTTCTAATTTTGAAATAGCGAATAACAAACCATTTACTTTAATCGCTGGACCTTGCCAGTTAGAAAATGAAGGTCATGCATTAAAGATTTCTTCAGAGCTTAAAAAAATTACTAGTGATCTTGGAATTAATTTAATTTATAAAACTTCATTTGATAAAGCCAACAGAACTAGTCTCAAAGGAAAAAGAGGGATGGGTCTAGATAAATCTTTACCTATTTTTGATAAAATTAGAAAAGAAGTTGGATTACCTGTTTTGACCGACGTTCACACTGCTGAGCAATGTTCAATTGTTGCTAATCACGTTGATGTTTTACAAATTCCAGCATTTCTTTGCCGTCAAACAGATTTACTAATAGCTGCAGCAAAAACCGGAAAAATAATTAATGTTAAAAAAGGGCAGTTCCTAGCACCATGGGATATGGCAAATGTGATTAAAAAAATTGAACAGTCTGGAAATAAAAATATTTTAATTACCGAAAGAGGAGCAAGTTTTGGTTATAACACTCTCGTATCCGACATGAGAGCTTTACCAATCATGTCAAGATTTGGTTTTCCAATTGTATTCGATGCTACGCACTCAGTTCAACAGCCAGGTGGAATGGGTGAAAAAAGTGGAGGACAAAGAGAGTTTGTTCCTTATTTAGCTCGAGCTGCAGTAGCTGTCGGAGTTGGAGCGATTTTTATGGAAACACATGAAGATCCAGACAACGCGCCATCAGATGGTCCAAATATGGTGCCATTAAATGAAGTAAAAGCATTATTAAAAAAATTAACTGAAATAGACAAGTTAGTTAAATAAAAGAATGGCAAAAATCAAAAGTGTTAAAGGGCGACAAGTTTTTGATAGTAGAGGAAACCCTACTGTTGAAGCTGAGATTTTTTTAGACGATGGTTCATCAGCATCAGCAATATCTCCATCTGGTGCATCTACAGGAGCATTTGAAGCTCACGAATTAAGGGATAAAGATAAAAACAAATTTTTGGGTAAAAGCGTAAATACTGCAGTTCAGAATATAAATAGTAAAATTTCAAATAAACTTAAAAACTTTGACTTTAATCAGCAAGAAAAAATTGATAAAATTTTAATAGAGTTAGATGGTAGTGAAAATAAGATTAATCTAGGTGCAAATGCTACTTTAGCAGTTTCATTAGCCTATGCAAAGTGTACAGCGATTGCAAATAAACAACCACTTTATAAAAGTTTAGGTAAATCCTATTCTATACCAATCCCATTGATGAATATTATTAATGGTGGTGCACATGCCGATAATGATTTAAATATTCAAGAATTTATGATTAGGCCCGACTCTGCAAAAAATTTTACAGATGCGATAGAAAAATGTTTTCTAGTAATACAAAATTTAAAAAAACTACTACAATCTAAAAAGATGTTAACGAATGTTGGTGACGAAGGTGGATTTGCTCCATCAATCAATTCAAATGAAGAAGCTTTAGACCTAATAGTTCATGCTATTGAGAAATCAAAATTAAAACCAGGCAATGATGTCGTAATTTGTTTGGATGTAGCTGCAAACGAACTTATGAATGAAAAAGGAGAATATTCAGTTCAATCATCTAATTTTCTGTCTGTAGATGATGTTGTAAACTATTACAAAAAATTAACATCCAACTACCCGATCAAATCTATTGAAGATCCATTTTCAGAGGAAGATTGGCAATCATGGAAAAAAATTACATCTGCAATAGGGGATAATGTCCAAATTGTTGGAGATGATCTGTTTGTAACAAATTCTAAAAGATTAGAAAAAGGTATTAAAGAAAAATCTGCTAACAGTATTTTAGTAAAACCTAATCAGATTGGAACTTTGACTGAAACTTTAAAAGTAATTTCAATGGCAAAAAAAGCAAATTTCAGCACTATCATTTCACACCGATCTGGTGACACAGAAGACACGTTTATAGCTGATTTGGCAGTGGCCACTATGTCCTCTCAAATTAAAACAGGTTCATTAGCAAGATCTGAAAGAGTAGCTAAATATAATAGATTATTACGCGTCGAAGAAGAACTTGGCAATCAAGCCAAAATGGCTAGAATCTAGTAAATGAAAATAATTAATAGTTTGAAAAAAAAGAAGTTTATTTTATTTAATATTTTTTTTACCCTATATATTGGTATTAATCTAATTGGCGGTGAAAGAGGGTTAATCTCTTATTTTGATAAAAAAAGTATCCATAAGGAATTGGTTGAAAAGGAAAAAAATTTAACTTCAAAATTAAAAAATTTGGACAATAAAATTTCAATGATAAATAAAAATGATCCAGATTTTTTAGATATGTTATATAGACAAAAATTTAATTATGTAACTGAGGACGAAATTATAATAAAATTAAAATGAGCGAAAAACCAAGACATCCAGAAAAAGTAAATAAACCAATTAATCCCATTAAGAAAAAACCTGATTGGATAAGATCTAAAATCGTAGACTCCCAAGTATTTTTTCAAACCAAAAAAGTTGTAAACCAGAACAATCTTGTAACAGTTTGCCAGGAAGCAAATTGTCCAAATATTACCGAATGTTGGAGTAAAAAACATGCAACATTTATGATTATGGGGGACACATGTACTAGAGCTTGCGCATTTTGTGATGTCAAAACTGGTAAACCAACAGACCTTGATATTTTTGAACCAACAAAAATATCTAAGGCTGTAAAAGATCTAAATTTAAAACATGTAGTAATAACATCTGTTGATAGAGATGATCTTGATGACGGCGGTTCAGAACATTTTTATAAAGTTGTTAAAGCTACAAGAGAAAAAAATCCAAAAACTTCAATTGAAGTTCTAACACCAGATTTTTTAAGAAAAGGTGATGCATATAAAACAGTTTTAAAAGCAGACTTAGATGTTTTCAATCACAATATAGAAACAGTTCCTAGACTTTATACAAAAGTAAGACCTGGTGCACGTTACTTTGCTTCATTAGAATTACTTAAAAATGCGAAGGCCTTTAATAAAAAAGTTTTTACTAAGTCAGGTATCATGGTTGGCTTAGGTGAAACTAAAGAGGAAGTAATACAAGTGATGGATGATTTAAGATCGGCAGAAGTTGATTTTATTACAATAGGTCAATACCTTCAACCTTCAGCAAAACATCATCCTTTAGATCGATATTATCATCCGGATGAATTTAAAGAATTTGAGAATATTGCAAAGACAAAAGGCTTTTTACTTGTTTCTTCTTCACCTTTAACTAGATCATCATATCACGCTGATGAGGACTTTAGAAGATTACAGGACGCAAGAAATAAAAAGCTTGAATGTCATCCGCAACACTAAAAAAAATCATTCCTTGTAAAAAAAATCAACTTGTCGAGATGGTTCTTGATATTGAAAAATATCCTGAGTTTGTCCCTTGGTGTATTGAAGGTAAGATTTTTGACAAGAATGAAAGTTCAGACTTAATTAGTTTTAATGGAGACTTAAAAGTTGGTAAAAGTATCTTAAATGAAACCTTTTCAAGTCATGTTTCATATCATAAGGAGAGTGATAAAATTATTGTTACGAATTTAGATGGCCCTTTAAAGCACTTAAAAAATGAGTGGCATTTCAAAGAAATAAATAACAATACACAATTAGAATTTTTTATTGATTTTGAATTGAAAAATCCAATTTTAAATGGAATAATGAAAAAATCTTTTGAGCTTGGTTTAAATAAAATTGCAAAGGCTTTTGAAGAAAGGGCAGTTCAATTATATAAATAATGTTAGTTATTACAGTCTTATTAATAGTTTTTATTTTTACATTTAAAAGTCTAGCTTCATATATTAAAAAAATTAGAACCGGTGATCCTAATGAAAGCGATATAACTTATTGGATGTTTTCATATGATTTTAAATCTCCAAATAAAGATTGGGTGCCCGAAAATAAAAATCTTTTAGCTAAAAAAAGAACAAGAAATTTCTTAGTTTTTATCCTTTACCTTAATGCTTTTGGTATATTCGTATTATTAAATAGTTTTACGGCTCATTTATTGAATTTTATAGTAAATCCAGAATTTAGTTACCCTGTTTAATTAATCTAAATAACAGATTAAGAGATTTTTTTACTGTTTGTGTTTGAATGTAAGCTCTACCTTTATTCTTAAAATTACATTTATTTATAACAACCTTTTTTCTAACTCTAATTCCAATATAAACTAAACCAACTGGTTTTTGTTTAGATCCGCCTTTCGGACCAGCTATCCCTGTTATTGAAACACAAACTTTTGATTTACTAATTTTACTTAGGTTATTAACCATAGCCAAACAACATTGAACACTTACAGCGCCATACTTTTTTATTATTTTTTGAGGCACTTTTAAAATACTTGTTTTGGCTTGATTTGAGTAAGTAACTAAGCCCATCGTAAATACTTTTGATGAGCCACTTACAGAGGTAATAGCGCTAGATAGCATTCCTCCCGTACATGACTCAGCAATTGCAAGTTTCATCTTTTTTCTTTTGATTAAAGAAATTATTTTTTTATTTAAACTCATTAGAAAAATTTTGATTTAATTACCATAAAAATTATCAATGTAAGGACTACATATAAGCCAGCAACCACATCATCCATGATTACTCCAAAACTATTTTTAAATTTTTTATCGAAAAAACTGACCGGGAAAGGTTTTATAATATCAAAATACCTAAATAAAATAAAAATATATAAATAAAATAAAACTGCTTCATTTGTGTCTTTCGCACTTCCATGAGCAATTTCATATAAATAAATTGGAATAGATTGCCCGATGAATTCATCTACAACAACTTCTTTAGGATCTTTGTTTTCATTGTATTTTATATATTCAGACACAGCATAAAAAGAATAAATAAAAACTATTAGCAAAATAATTAAAATTGTGTTGTTAGGTAAATTAATTATATGAAATAAGCTGTATAGAAAAACAGTAGTTATAAGAGAAGATATTGTTCCAGGAGCAAATTTAAATGATCCAATTCCAAAACATGTTACAAATAAATAATTGAAAGTTTTAATCATATTTTATAACTGAACATATAACTTCACATGCTATTGCTTTTTCTTTGCCTATTACACCAAGTTTTTCAGTAGTTTTTCCTTTAATATTTATTTGATTTTTTGAAATTTCACATAGTTTAGAAATATTATTTATCATTTTGTTTTTATAATTTTTGATTTTAGGTGTTTGAGTAATAATATTAATATCAATATTATTTATGAAATAACCTTTTAAATTAATTTGTTCTACTACTTTTTGAAGTAAAATTGTGGATCTTATGTTTTTAAATTTTTTATTTTTATCGGAAAATATTTGGCCAATGTCACCCATTTTACAAGCGCCTAAAATAGCGTCAGTCACTGAATGAAGAACAGGGTCTCCATCTGAATGACCTAATGTTCCAAGTTTAGATTTAAATCTTAAACCAGCTAAATAAAGTTTTCTTTTTGGTACTAATCTGTGAACATCAAATCCTATTCCAACGCTCTGTTTAGATTTGTAAATATTCTTAAGATTTTTAAAATCCGATTTGTCTGTTATTTTTAAATTACTTTTTTCTCCTTCAATAAATTTAACTTTATTAAGATCCATATATAAAGAAATATCATCATCTTTATACTTACCAAAATTGGTTTTATGTAAATGATATATTTCTTTTAAATTGAAAGCCTGAGGTGTTTGAGTTAAAAATAAATAATCTCTATTTTTCCCAACAATATATTCCGCTTTACTAGTGTCAATTATTTGTTTTATAGCATCCTGAACTCTGATCTTTGGAACTACAGCTCGAGCATTTTTCATATTTTTTATAATTGAATTTAATAATCTCAATGAAAAATTAGGTCTAGCTACATCGTGAATTAAAACTTTAGAAATTCCTTTTTCATTTTTCAAATGTTTTAAACCATTAAAAGTTGATTGTTGTCTTGTAGCTCCACCAATTACTAATTTGACATTCTCTAGTTTAAGAGATTTGACTCGAATGGTGTCTTTTTTATTATAAACAAGTATAATCTTTTTAATTTGTTTAAATTTACGTGCTTTAATAACGTTTATTTCAATTAATGATTTGCCAGCTATTTTTTGATAAGGTTTGCCAATATTAGACCTAAATCTATGGCTATCACCTCCAGCAAGAATGATTAAACAAAAACTCATGGTATTAACTTATATAATATTTATATAGATATTTAATGGTTATTTAAGATGTTCAAAATAATTAAAAATTTTAATTGGATTATTTTATCCTCATTTTTGTGTATTTTTATGGGGATCGTTACCTTTTTGACATTTATTAATGAGGGATTTGTCCCTTTAACTGACCAAAATCTTCAAAACCTATTGATAGTAGATATATTTTTACTTTTAATTTTTTTTACACTTATTTTTAAAAATTTCTATAGATTTTATTACACAGGAAAAAAAAATAAGAAAGGAGCTCAAACAAATTTAAAATATATTTCTGTTTTTTCTCTTTTTACAGTTATACCGTCACTAGTAGTAGCAATATTCTCACTTTTTATATTTAATTTTGGTGTTCAAAATTATTTTGATAAACAAATTACGAAAGCAGTAAATAATTCATTTGATGTTGCGAAAAATTATTTAGATGAAAGTAAAGATAATGTACTTTCTGATGTAATCTTAATGAGTGTTGGCTTAAACCGAGCATCAGGTTTTTATTATTCAAATCCAAATCGCTTTAAACAAATATTGAGATCTGAAAAAATATTGAGAAGAGTTGATGATGTTTATCTTATTGACAGTTTAGGAAATATTTTAATTTCTGATGTTAGAGATATTACCGAAGAATTTGTAATACCCGCTGATGAAGACTACGATCAAGCTCTTGAGGGTAAACCAGTTTTTATCACAGATAATTTAGATAATAAAACTACAGTAATGACTAAGTTAAATTCTTTGGTAGATACTTATTTATATATTTCAAGAAATATTGATCCAGAAATTCTTAGATATTTGAATGAAACAGAACAAGCGGTAAGTTTTTATTATTCTGTAGAAAACAGCCAAACAGGAATTAAGGTGACTTTTGCAATAATTTATATAATTGTGGTAACTTTATTATTATTTTTATCAACCTCTATAGCAATTACCTTTGCATCCAGATTAACAAAACCTATTATTAATTTAATAAGTGCTTCCGACTCTATTAGTAAAGGAACTCTAGATGTTAAAGTTCCAGAGCTTGAAACAGATGAAGAACTGAAACTTCTAAATAAAAATTTTAATCAAATGATAGAAAGACTTAAAGAACAGCAAGAAAAATTATTAACAAATGAAAGATATGAAGCATGGGAAAATGTTGCAAGAAAATTAGCTCACGAAATAAAAAATCCATTAACACCAATACAGCTTTCAATCGATAGTTTAAGAGAAAAGTATAAAGACAAATTAACAAAAGATAGAGAAAATTTTGAAAAATATTTAGAAACAATTAATAGACAAATAAAAGATATTGAAAAACTTGTAAATGAATTTTCTAATTTTGCTAGAATGCCTAGACCAATATTTAAAAAAATAGATTTAATTCAATTGATAAATAAATCTGTAGACTTTTTTAAATTAACCTCAAAAAATTCAATAAATTTAAAGAATTATTCAAATAATAAATTTATTAATGGCGATGAAGGGCAGCTCAACAGAGTTTTTATTAATCTTATTAAAAATTCTGAAGAGTCTTTCGAGGATTTAAAGCAGAAAGACCCGAATTTTAAAGGAAATATTGACATAGAAATAGCAGGTAATAATGACTATATAATCATAGAGGTTAATGATAACGGCGCGGGTATTACAGATGCTAAAAAAGCGATGACACCTTACTTTACAACAAAAAAAAAGGGAACAGGTCTTGGGCTTCCAATAGTAACAAAAATAATAAATGAGCATAATGGAAATTTTTTAATTAAAAAAAGAAATAATAATAAAGGAACTAAGATTATGATCTCATTACCAAAATATGCTTAGAGAAATTTTAGTCATAGACGATAATCCAGATATTAGATATTTAGTTTGTAATATTTTAGAAGAACAAAATTTTAAAGTTAGAACTGCTGCAAATTATGATCAAGCAGTTTTAGAAATTAACAAGCGGCTTCCTGACTTAGCAATAGTTGATATAAAATTAGATAAGCCAGATAAAGATGGTATTGATTTACTTAAGTTAATAATTAAAAAGAATAAAGATACTCCTGTAATTATGATTTCAGGTCACGCTACGGTAAAAGTTGCAGTTGAGGCAATAAGGTTAGGTGCCTACGAATTTATAGAAAAACCCTTTTCAAAAGAAAAAATTATTAATTATGTTAATAGGGGTCTTGAGTCTTCATTCCTTAAAAAAGAAAAAAATATTATTGAAAATAAATTATTTCATTCCTTTGAGCTAATCGGACAAAGTTCTGATATAATAAAAGTTAAAAAAATAATAGACAAATTATCTACATCAGAAAGTAGAGTATTAATTTCAGGGCCAACGGGTTCTGGAAAAGAATTAGTAGCAAGAAAAATTCATAAAAATTCATCAAGAGCAAAAGAGACTTTTGTGATTATTAATGCAGCTTTACTGAAAGAGAAAACTTATGAAAAAGAACTTTTTGGTGAAGAATATGAAGATGGAAATATTTCATTTGGTGCATTAGAACGGGCCAATAAAGGTACGTTATTAATCGATGAGGTTTCTGAAATACCTTATGAAACTCAGGCAAATGTTTTAAGAGTTTTAATAGATCAAAAATTTAAACGTGTGAATGGTTCTAAAGATATTAGTGTAAATATAAGACTAATTTCTTCAACATCTAAAAATTTGAGTCAATTGGTAAAAGATAATGAGTTTAGAGAGGATCTTTTTCATAGGCTTAACGTAATGCCAATTGAACTAACTTCTCTTTCTTCAAGAACTGAGGATATTCCTTTATTAATAAAATATTTTAAAAATAAACTCTCTGAAATTAATGGAGTTCAAGAACCAGACATTGATATAAAAAATGATAGCTTGTATACCTATCACTGGCCTGGTAACGTAAGAGAGCTGAGAAATTTAGTTGAGAGAATTACAATTCTGTCGTCTAATGAAAGTAAACAAAAAATTAATCAATTAATAAATGATATATTGAACCCATCGTCAAAAATTTTAGATGAAAAAAATATTTTATCTCAAACTTTTCAAGCTCCATTAAAAGAGGCTAGAGAACATTTTGAAAAAGAATATTTAACAACTCAACTTAAAAAACATCATGGAAACATATCAAAAACAGCAGATTTTATTGGCATGGAAAGATCTGCTCTTCATAGAAAGCTTAAATCTTTAGGAATTAAAGGAATTAATTAAAAAATGAATATAATCATATGTGGAGCCGGTAAGGTTGGCTTTTCAATTAGCAAACAATTGTCAGCACAAGGTCACTCAGTAACAGTGATAGACCAATCCTCTGAAGATATTAAAAAGATTAACGATACACAAGACGTTAAGGGTATTGTGGGTCGAGCGACTCTTCCAACAGTATTAGAAAATGCTGGAGCTGAAAAAACAGATATGATTATTGCAGTTACAAGAAATGATGAAACCAATATGATTGTGTGTCAGTTGGCAAGCTCATTATTCAATGTGACAAAAAAAATTGCTCGTATCAGAACAAAAGATTTCTTAGAGGGAAAATGGGGTAAACTTTATAATAAATCAAATATTCCGATTGATGTTATTATTTCCCCAGAATTAGAAGTAGCAAAATCTTTGTATAGAAGGTTAGAAGCACCAGGAGCATTAGACAACGTTCCTTTTGGAAAAAATAAAGTAAAAATGTTAGAGATTTCAATTGAAAAAAATTGTCCGATTAAAAATATTCCATTAAAAAAGTTAACCGAAAAATTTCCTGATTTTAAAGCAAATATTCTGGGTGCTGTAAGAAAAGAAAAATTTATTTATCTTAAAAAAGAAGATCAAATGCTAGAGAATGATAATGTTTATGTTGTTGTGAGTAGCGATCAATTAAACCCAATACTTAAAGCTTTTGGACATGATGAAAAAATTGCAAAAAATGTACTAATTATTGGTGGCGGAAATATAGGTCTGCAACTTGCTAAAATGCTAGAGGAAAATTTTGAAGATGTAAGAGTTAAAATTATTGAAAAAAACAAACAAAGAGCTGAAGAAATTGCTAATGAACTTTCTTCATCAATAGTAATTAATGGAGATGCCCTAGATGAAGAGATATTAAAAGAGGCTAATTTAGAGGGATCAGAGACAGTTTTAGCGTTAACAAACGATGATGAAAACAACATGATGGCATGTGTATTGGCCGAAAAGACAGGATTAAAAAAAAGAACAATCGCCATAGTCAATAAAACTAACTACAATCTTCTACAGGACTCACTTAATATAGATGACTTAGTAGATCCGCGTATGACCACAGTATCTAGAATTATGGAACACGTTCACAGAGGAAGCATCGGTACAGTGTACTCTTTATTGGACGGACAGTATGAATTTATTGAGGCAAAAATTTCTGAAAAATCCGAATTAGTTAACAAAAAAATTCGAGACTCAAATTTACCTGAAGATATAAGAATTGGTGCGATTATACGACAGGATAAAGTAATAATTCCAAGATCTAGCTTTATTTTTGAAAAAAACGATCTCGTTGTATTTTTAGCTAAGAGAGAAGAGCTAAAAGCAGTAGAAAGTATTTTTAGTTTGGGCACAATTTAATATTAATGAATTTCAAAAGTATTAGTTTTTATCTAAGCTTATTTTGTTTTCCTGTAAGTTTTCTTTCACTTATAAATGTTCTATATGCTTCATATTTTGATTATTTTTTGAGCATTGATACTTATTTTACAACTCTAGTGGTATCTATCACAATTGGGTTAAGTCTTTTGTATTACGGGAAACAAAGTTCAAAAAATATAAACTTTATTGAACAATTAACCCTGATTATTTGCTCTTACACTTTAACTTCTGTTTTAATTTCAATCCCTTATTATTTGAGCAACTATCAAGTTACATTTTTAAATTCTATATTCGAGTCTATGTCTGGTTTAACAGGAACTGGATTTTCAATTTTTGAAGATATAAAATACCTTGATCCAACTCTAATTCTATGGAGATCTTCTTCTCAATGGATAGGAGGTTTATTTTTTTTGTTTTATTTAATAATAATATTTTCAAACAAATCTTTTAATTACAAGATGACGAATCTTACTTATTCCGGAGAAAATAATTTTAATTCTGAAAATAATATTAAAGATAATGTATTAAAAATCTTTATAATATATTCTTTACTGAGTATTTTAATTCTAAGTTTGTTAAATATTTCAGGAGTTAGGCTATTTAATTCACTTAATTTAAGTATGACATTAATTTCTGGAGGTGGATTTTTACCAATTGAAAGTTTAAATAAAATTATTTTAACAAACTTTCAAAAAGTTATTCTGATTTTTTCATTCGTTGTGTCTATTCTAAATTTTTATTTAATTTTTAATATTTTCAATAAAAATATTTTAATTAAAGATCATAGAGAAGATTTATACATA
>CACIXL010000005.1 GCA_902590625.1 uncultured Pelagibacteraceae bacterium
AAAAAAAGCAAAAAACAGTCTCACTTAAAGAAATCAAACTACGACCAGGAACAGAGACCCATGATTATAATTTTAAAATAAAAAATGCTAAAAAATTTATTTCTAAAGGTAACAAAGTTAAATTTACTGTTAAATTTAAAGGAAGAGAAATGCAACACACTGATCTTGGTAAAGACTTAATGAATAAAATTATAGAAGAGACCAATGACGTGGCCAAAGTTGAGAGTAAGCCAAAATTTGAAGGTCGACAGATGGTAATGATAATTCAACCTCTGTAAATCAACAATAATTGTATCTTGTAAAGATTTATTAATGCCTATATAAGTCCGAAATATTTTATGCCAAAACTTAAAACAAAAAGCTCTGCAAAAAAAAGGTTTAGATTTACTGCTTCAGGTAAAATAAAAATGCCTCAAGCTGGAAAGAGGCACGGTATGATTAAAAGAACAAATTCACAAATAAGAAAACAAAGAGGCACTACAATTATGACTAAACAAGACTCTAAAATAGTCAAATCGTACATGCCATATAACTTAAGAGGATAATATGGCTAGAACTAAGCGTGGTGTAATTAGTAGAGCAAAACATAACAAAGTTTTGAAATCAGTTAAAGGACAACGAGGTAGAAGAAAAAATACTATCAGAATTGCTCGCCAAGCGATGGAAAAAGCGATGCAATATGCCTATAGGGATAGAAAAGCTAAAAAAAGAGAATTTAGATCTTTATGGATACAAAGGATTAATGCAGGTGTCAGAGCCGAAGGTTTAACTTATGCAAAGTTTATCAATGGTTTAGCTAAATCAAAAATTAAATTAGATAGAAAAGTTCTAGCAGAGCTTGCTTACAATAACCCTGAGGTATTTAAATCAGTAGTAAAAAAAGTTCAGTCCTCCCTAGCTTAAAAGGGTCTTTGATTTAATCCCAACTTAATATAAAAAATCAATTACCTAATGAGTGATCTAGATAAAATAAGTTCAGTATTTAATGCAAAGATTGATTCTGTAAAAACGAAAGACGATCTTCAAAATATTAAGACAGAATTCTTTGGTAAAAACGGTCAAATTACACAACAGTTTAAATCCTTAGGATCTTTAGACCCAGAAAAAAGAAAAGAGTTTGCATCAAATTTAAATAAGATAAAGGACGATCTTACGTCCCAATTAGATCAAAAAAATATTGAGATCGAAACTAGTGAAATAAACGAAAAACTAAAAAATGAAAAAGTTGATGTAACTCTTCCAATTAGACCTGATCGAAAGGGAAAAATTCACCCTGTGTCTCAAGTTATAGATGAAATATCGTCTATCTTTTCAGAAATAGGATTTTCAGTTGCTGAAGGACCAGACGTTGAGTCAGAATATAATAATTTTACAGCATTAAATACACCAGAAGAGCATCCTGCTAGAGATATGCATGATACTTTTTATTTAGAGGAAAATAAAAAATTATTATTAAGGACACATACATCACCAGTTCAAATTAGAACTATGTTATCAAGTAAACCACCATTTAAAATTATTGTGCCAGGTAGAACCTACAGATGTGATAGTGATCAGACACATGCTCCAATGTTTCATCAGCTTGAGGGCTTACATATAGATAAAGGCATCACAATGGGACACCTTAAAGGTTGCCTAGATTATTTTATAAAAGAATTTTTTGAAGTTAAAAATGTAAAAATGAGATTTAGACCTAGTCATTTTCCTTTTACCGAACCTTCAGCGGAAGTTGATATTGGATACAAAATTGAAAAAGGAAAAATGGTTATTGGCGAAGGGGATAAATGGCTTGAAATTTTAGGATGTGGAATGGTTCATCCTAATGTTTTAAAAAATGTAAAAATAGATACAAAAAAATATCAAGGATTTGCTTTCGGAATGGGAATTGACCGTCTAGCAATGTTAAAATATGGAATTAATGATCTAAGATCTTTTTTTGAAGCCGATTATAGATGGCTAAGTCACTTTGGATTTGACCCATTAGATGTTCCAACAAACTATAGAGGGCTAAGCAAATGATAATTACAATCCCGTGGTTAAAAGAGCATCTTAAAACATCAGCTAAAGAAAATGAGATTATTGATCGTCTTACAAATATCGGACTTGAAGTCGAAGGCTTAAAAGAAAACTCTGGAGAGATGAGCAAGTTTAAAATTGCGAAAGTTTTAAAAGCAGAAAAACATCCTAATGCTGATAAGTTAAAAGTTTGTGACGTTACTATCGGCGGGAAAGAGATTTTAAAAGTTGTATGTGGAGCTCCAAATGCCAGAGAAGGTCTAATCACAATCTATGCACCTCCTGGAGCTATAATACCTAAAACTAATTTTGAATTAAAGGTAGCTAAAATAAGAGGCGTTGAGTCGAAAGGGATGCTTTGCTCCGAGAGCGAACTTAATTTATCTGAGGAAAGTGAAGGGATTATCGAACTTAAAAATAAAGAGAAAGAGATAGGAAAAAGCTATTTTAAAAGTAGCTCACAAAAAGCTATCGATATTTCTATAACCCCTAATCGCGCCGATTGTTTAGGCGTTAGAGGGATTGCAAGAGATCTTTCATCTGCAGGAGTTGGAAAATTAATATCTATTAGTAGAAAAAAAATTAAACAAAATACAAAACACCAAATTAAAACTTCAATTACAAAAGAAAAGAATCAAGGGTGTGATATCTTCGGAAGCTGTTACATTAAAAACATTACTAATAAAGAAAGCCCTGAATGGCTTAAAAATAAATTAATCGCTTTAGGTTTAAAACCTATCTCTGCTGTAGTTGATATAACCAACTATGTCATGTTTGACCTTAATAGACCATTGCATGCTTATGATGCAGATAAAATTAATAAAGAAATTATAGTTAGAAACGCCAAAGAAGGTGAGATGTTTGAGGCATTAGATAATAAAAAATATAAATTAAAAAAAGACATGTGCGTTATCTCTGATAAATCTGGTGTTCTTGGGTTAGGTGGAATTATTGGAGGAACAACTACCTCAACTGAATTAGATACAAAAAACATACTTTTAGAAGCTGCTTATTTCAGCCCATCTTCAATTAGAAAAACAGCTAGAGCGCTTAATATTAATACTGATGCGAAATATAGATTCGAGAGAGGAATTGACCCTAATTCAATCAAAGAGGGACTTGAACTTGCGACTGAAATGATTTTAAAAATTTGTGGCGGGGAAGCCAGCAAGTTTCAAATTACTGGAAAAATGAACCAAAAAAATAAGGTTATTAACTTTCAAGTGGAGAAATTTGAAAAGCTCATTGGTATTTCAATCACCGCTAACGAAATTGACAAAATTTTATCCTCTCTTGGTTTTAAATGTAAAAAAAGTCAAAAAGCTATAAAAGTGGAAGTTCCAAGCTGGCGGCCAGATGTGAGTTTGGACGAGGATTTGATTGAAGAACTAATTCGGATCAAAGGATTCAATAATATAAAATTAATTGAACCAAGCAGAAACAGGAACCAAGATACTCTCAACTTTAAGCAAAAATTATTCCATTTATCACAGAGATCTTTAGCTTCGAAAGGCTATATGGAAATAGTCACTTGGTCTTTTACAGATTCAAAGATTGATAAACAATTTTCTAAAGGTGAAAAAGAAATACCAATATACAATCCTATTTCTTCTGATCTAGATGTTTTAAGACGATCAATTTTCTCTAATTTAGCAATATATTTAAAAAAGAATCAAGATAGAGGTTACGAAGACTTATCTCTATTTGAAATCGGCCCAACATTTTTTGGAAAAAACCCAGGCGAACAACAGATTGTTATCGGTGGTTTGAAATCTGGAAAAATAAACAGAAAGAGTTGGCTAGATAAGGAAAGAAATGTAGACGTTTTTGATATTAAAAGTGATGCTATTAAAACTTTAGTCGAACTTGGAATAGAAGAAAAAAATCTTTTTGTAAGTGATAATACAAAGCACAGTTACCATCCAGGTAGATCAGGATCTATAACATTGAAATCAGAAAAAGGACACCATCTAGCCTATTTTGGAGAAATACATCCTGCAATTATTAAAAACTTAGATTGTAAAGATAAAAATATCTTTGGATTTGAAATATTTTTAAAAAACATCCCCGAACCAAACAAAAAATTGAGACAAAGCAAAAAAAGTTTTCAAGCTTCAGATTATCAGAAATCAGAAAGAGATTTCGCTTTCGTGATAGATAAAATTTTTAAAATCGGTGCTCTAGAGAAAATTATTAGAGAAGTAGATGAAAATTTAATTCAAAATGTATCTACTTTCGATATTTATGAGGGAGAAAATATTCCAAAAGATAAAAAGTCAGTTGCGATTAATGTAACTTTACAGGCTATCGATAAAACTTTATCAGAAAATGATTTAGAAGATATCAGTAAAAAAATTATTGATACAGTAAGTAAAAAAACTGGCGCTTCAATTAGGTCCTAATGTCAGACATAAAAAGAATACGTAATTTTTCTATAATTGCACATATTGATCATGGTAAATCAACAATTGCAGATCGAATAATTCATAAATGTGGAGGTTTAACCGATCGTGAAATGAAACAACAAGTCCTCGACTCAATGGATATTGAGAGAGAAAGAGGAATTACGATTAAAGCTCAAACAGTAAAACTCAACTATAAAGCAAAAGATGGTAAAGATTATATTTTAAATATTATTGATACCCCAGGCCACGTTGATTTTGGTTATGAGGTAAGCCGATCTTTATCAGCATGTGAGGGGTCCCTTTTGATTGTTGATAGCACACAAGGGGTAGAAGCTCAAACTTTAGCAAATGTTTATCAGGCTTTAGAAATTAATCACGAAGTTATACCAATTTTAAATAAAATAGATTTACCTGCCTCAGATATTGAAAAAACAAAAACAGAAATTGAGGATGTTGTAGGAATTGAAACGACGAATGCCATTTCTTGTTCTGGAAAAACAGGAGAGGGTATAGATGAAATCTTAGAGGCGATTATTAACAAATTACCTGCTCCAAATGGGGATATTGAAGAAAAATTAAAATGTTTACTAGTGGATAGCTGGTATGACAGTTATCTTGGCGTAGTTATTCTTGTCAGAGTCATTAACGGTAAATTAAAAAAAAATATGAAAGTAAAATTAATGTCTAATGACCAAGAATATGAAATTGAAAAAGTAGGGGTATTCACTCCTAAACCAAATGATATTGAGGAATTAAGTTCTGGTGAAATTGGATTCATCATTACAGGTATTAAATCGCTGTCCGAAACAAAAGTGGGAGACACTATTTGTGATGCAAATGCTCCAATAGATAAACCTTTACCAGGATTTAAACCGAGTAAACCTGTTGTATTTTGCGGCCTCTTTCCTGTCGATAGTTCCGAGTATCAAAAACTAAAAGATGGCTTAGCAAAATTAAAGCTTAATGATGCAAGTTTTTCTTATGAGCCTGAGTCATCTAGTGCCCTAGGATTGGGTTTTAGGTGTGGTTTTTTAGGATTACTACATTTAGAAATTATTACTGAAAGACTTGAAAGAGAGTTTGACGTTAATCTAATCACAACAACTCCAGGAGTAATTTATAAAGTTCATAAAACCAAAGGTGAGGTTCTGGACCTACAAAATCCTTCAAATATGCCAGATCCATCTCAAATTGAAAAAATAGAAGAACCATGGATCAAGTCAACAATCATTACGCCAGACGAATACTTAGGATCAATTATAAAAATTTGTCAGGATAAAAGAGGAATACAAACTAATTTAAGCTACTCAGGTAAAAGAGCTGTTTTATCTTATGACCTACCATTAAATGAAGTTGTATTTGATTTTAATGATAAATTGAAATCTATCTCAAGCGGTTATGCAAGTTTTGATTATGAAATTTCTGGTTACAGGGAAGGTGACTTAGTTAAACTCGGTATCCTTGTAAACTCCGAACCTGTTGATGCACTAGCAATGATTATTCATAAAGATTTTGCACAAACTACTGGAAGACAAGTTTGTGAAAAATTAAAAGATTTAATACCAAGACATAATTTTATGATTCCAGTCCAAGCTGCAATAGGTGGAAAAATTGTTGCTAGAGAGTCTATAAAAGGTTTCAAAAAAGATGTTTTAACTAAAATTCATGGCGGGGGCGCTACTGATAGAAAAAGAAAACTTCTAGAAAAACAAAAAAAAGGTAAAGCAAGATCAAAACAGTTTGGTAAAGTTGAGATTCCTCAAGAGGCCTTCATTGGTGTTTTAAAAATTAATAAAGACGCATAATGAAAAAAAAATTATTTATTTTCTCAAATGAAAGTATTTCTATTGAAGACAATAAATACTATTGTGATAATCTAGATTTAAAATCAACTCCAGAAGGTTTAAATAAAAAATTTGAAGTAAATCTTCTTGGCAGAAAGTCATTAAAAAAAAGATCTCATGAAATAAAGTTAAAAAGAATAAAAGTATTCAATAATATTTTTTCTTATTTATCAGAGGTCAAAAATGCGTCAAAAAATTTAGATAGTAAATTTTTGATAATTTCGATTTCTCCTTACACTTTCTTGATTTCTATATTTTTAAAAATTTTAGGACATAAACCTATCGTTTATTTGAGAAGTGATGGTTATGGTGAATACAAAGCAATTCTTGGTGGAATTGGACCACTATTCTATCATTTTATGTTTGGTATTACCGGAGCGATTTCAAATTTAATAAGCTGTAGGGATTATATACTTCGTGGAAAAAAGGGAAAACTTATAAGTCCATCTCAATTAGATTCGGTTTGGCTTAGACAACCAAAAAATATAGAAATTAAAAACTTTAAACTATTGTATGTAGGAAGAATTAGAGTTGAAAAAGGTGTTTTTGCCCTGTCTGAGTTGATTAGAAATAAAAGAGATATCTCTTTAACAATTATTGGCGCAGAAAAAGGAAGTTCTAATAAAATAAATCAAAGTAATATCAAAATTCTTCCCACACAAAGCAATAAAACTAAATTAATAAAACATTATGACGATCATAATATCTTTGTTTTACCCTCATTTACAGAAGGTCATCCGATGGTTTTGTTAGAAGCTCTAGCAAGACGAAGGCCAGTAGTTATTTTTGACGAAATTAAACATGTAATAGGAGACAAAAAAGGGATTTTTGTTACTAAAAGAAATTTTTTAAGTTTTTTGGGAACTTTGAATAATATTAAAAAAAGTTATAAAAAAATTCAAAAAGATATGAAAAAAAATAAGCTACCAACTAATAAAGAGTTCATAGACAAATTCATCAAACTTATTGATGATTTTAAATAGGAGAGGTGGCCGAGTGGTTGAAGGCGCACGCTTGGAAAGCGTGTAAACGGGAAACCGTTTCGAGGGTTCGAATCCCTCTCTCTCCGCCATTTCAAATAAGACTCATTTTGCACACATAAAAATAGTTATTTGCTTGTAAAACGAGTTCATAATGAGTCGTTAGGTTCCTTTTCTAGTGAGGGTAGACTCCCGAAATGATAAAAGTGCGTAATTCAAAACGAATTTGATTCGTTTTGATTTTTTATTAATAAAAAAGGGGGATAACATGAAAGCAATCTCAGGATTAACTTCAATGTTTGACAGCTTAACAAAAGTAGTGGTTTCATTGCTTGCGTTAGGTATCGCTGTTAGCTTACTAGGTGGAAATGTTCCATTTGTCGGTGAAATAGCTGGTAACATTATTAGTTTAGTACAATCTTTAGGTGATGCAGGTATAGTTGGATTAATTGCAGCTATTATCATCCTAAACTTGTTTAAGTAATAAACAACTAAAGCTACTTCCCTCGAATTAGCTTTTTATATAGCCGCCCTAAGTTTATAATTAGGGCGGTTAAAAAAAGGAAAAAAATATGCTTAATTGGGTTTCAACATTAACAAAATATTTAAATAAGTTTTTAGAATTAGGAATATTATTGCTGGCTGTTTCAGTAATAGCGGAAATTGTTTTTGGGCCAAATGTAGCTTTTTTCGGTTCTCAAGTGACAAAAAATTTAATTAATTTACTTAATGCTTTAGGTGAGCAAGGAATAGCAGCTCTAATAATAGTTTTTGCTGTAATTTTTGCGTACAGAAAAATATTAAAATAAACACGGTTTTAATATCCACATACAACCTAAAAGAGTCTTAAATAAATTTTACGAATCATATAAATTATATCTAAGGGCAGTGGAGGGAGACTGAAGCTGCCTTTGCTATTTACAGCCTTTTAATTCCAATTACCTTCAGTTTAGCAGTACGCTCAATTCTTTTAATTGTTTGATTGATATCCATGATTACAGTTTTTTTCATTGGCCCATAAGCATGAATTAATTTTTTATTAGACAAAGCTACAGCAACGTGACCTTTCCAATAAATAATATCGTTCTTTTTTATATTTTTTAATTTGATGTTTTTTCTGAAATACTTAACCTGATCCTTGGCATCTCTTGGACAGTACCTATTATTAAAATTCAAAAATACTTGTACAAGTGCTGAACAGTCAATTCCTTTGAAAGATTTACCACCCCATTTATATCTTATGTTTTGAAAAGAGGTTATTTTTCTAAAAAAGTTTTTTTCTTTGTATGAAATAGGTTTAACATCATTTTTTTTTAGCCATCCATTTGCAAATTTTAAAAATTTTGAATTATTTTCAATTACTTTAATTTTAGAACCAAAGGTAATTTCATTTTTTTTTATTCTATTCGGAAATTTAAAAATTTTTGCCTTTAAAGAAATTACTTTATGCGTAGGTTTTAAAAAGTTAGAGTATTTTTTATTTAATATGTAACCTTTATAATTATCTTCTTTAATTTTAATTTTTAGCCATTTTTTTGATTTTTTAGATACAGAAAAGCTTTCACCATAAATCATTTGTGTAACTATTTCAGATTTTCTCGAAGGTTTCTTGTATAAATTTATTACTGAGTAATTATTTGTAAAATATCTAGTCATTTAAATTAAGTTTATGTCTTATCATGTAAAGAAATATAAGAGATGGAATTACCATTATTGCAGTGATGATAAAAAATATACCCCAGTCTCCATTTAACCAATCTACTAAAGCTCCAGATGATGCTGCTAAAGTTGTTCGACCCGCTGTACCAATTGAAGCCAACAAAGCATATTGAGTTGCAGTATAATTTCTGTCTACCAACATTGAAATAAAAGCAACGAAAGCTACAGTTGCAAAAGCTGCTGCCATATCATCAAATATCACTGCGATAGCAAATAATAATTCTGATTTCCCTGACCATGCTAATAAAGAAAAAAGTAAATTTGTTGAGGCCATCAGTATTCCTGAAACAAACATAGCTTTTATTACACCAGATCTAATAGCGAATAAACCACCTAGCAGTGTAAAAATTACTGTGGTTAACCACCCAAGCCCTTTGGAATACAATGCTATATCTGTCTTAGTAAAACCTATTTCCTTATAAAAAATTACTGACATTCTACCAAGAAAAGCTTCGCCGATTTTAAAAAGAAAAATAAAGGCAAGTATTGCTAAAGCAATATTAAAACCATTTTTTTTAAAAAAACTTATAACAGGACCAGCGATTGTTCCAGTAAGCCATGCAATAATTTTTGTTAAAAGGTTCGAGGCACCTAATTTATCTTCAATCATTTTGTCAGTTTTTTTTTGAGATTCGCTTCTATCTGTTTGCAAAACTTCGTTTATAAACATTAAACCAATGTTACAGGCTATAATTACAGCACCCAGAACCAAAAAAGTTATTTGCCAATAATTTTCAAACCCAAGATTTTGAAAGAATTCTGCTGAAGTAAGTGCAACTACACCGCCTAACTTATATCCAGTCCACCAACCTACAACCGCCATTGCAGCACCAGCTTGCATTGATTTTCCCTCATTTTCTCCAATTTGTTCAATTCTTAATGCATCCACAGTTATATCTTGTGTGGCTGAAGCAATTGCAATTATCAGACCAAAACTAATCACTAATGCTAAATTTGTAGTGGGATTAATTACACTCCAAAATATTAAACTTATTAGGATGATAGATTGCATTAAAACAATCCATCCTCGCCTGTGCCCAATTTTATCTGTTAACCAAGGAATTCTTACTCTATCTATAATTGGAGCCCATAAATAATTGAAAGCATAAACTGCAAAAATTAATCCAGCCCATCCAATAGTACTTCTACTTAAACCATCTTCTTTCAACCAAAGACTTAAACTGCTTCCTATAATGACCCAAGGAAAACCACTTATTGCACCAAGCAATAATATTTTTATCATTCTGCGATCAAAATAGACTGAGAAAGTTTCAGTAAGTGTTTGTTTTTTATATATTTCCATAAATTAATTTCTCCAAAAAGATGGAAAAAAAAGCACTAGCACAGCAAATAATTCTAATCTTCCAAGCAACATACCAATCGCTAATATCCATTTTGATAAATCAGGCAGAGTTTTATAGTTTCCATCAGGTCCAATTATCTCACCCAAACCTGGGCCTACATTTGAAATTGAACTTGCCGCACCAGAAATTGAAGTTACAAAGTCCAATCCACTTATGGAAAGAAGCATTGCAATAATTAAAAAAATAAATAAAAATGAAAAAATAAAGATAATAACTGACCGTATAAAATCCTCTGAAATTTTTTGATTATTATATTTTGTTAAAATCACACTATTAGGATAAATTAATTTCTTTACATAATTTTTTAAAAAAATCAAAAGCATTTGTAATCTAAATATCTTAATTCCACATGCTGTTGATCCAGCACATCCACCAATAAACATCAAGAACAAGAAAAAAATTAAAGAAAACTTTCCCCATAAACCAAAATCATCAGTGACATAACCTGTACCAGATAAAATAGAAATAACATTAAATGAGGAAATTCTTATTTTTTCAAATAAATTTCCCTCATAATTTATAAATAACAAGTAAAGAAACATTATCAATATTGAAATAGTTAATAAATACATTAAACCTTTTATTTGCACATCTTGAAAAAATATTTTTTTATTGCCCTGAGAAAATTTTAGATAAGTGATAAAAGGTATGCTGCCTAAAATGATGAATAAACTTGCAACTATTTCAATGTTTGAATTTTTAAAAAAACCTATCGAATTATTATGCGTTGAAAAACCACCCGTTGCTATAGTTGTCATCGCGTGACAAATACTATCAAATACTGTCATCCCAAATATCCAATAGAAAAAACCACAAAATAAAGTAAGAATTATGTAAGTGGAGATTATAATGGCAGCAACTTCAATAGTTCTTGGTAAAATTTTTTCAGTGCTCCCTGGACCTTCCATTTTAAAAAGCTGCATTCCACCTACTTTTAATAATGGTAAAATTGTTATAGCCATTACAACAATACCAATTCCACCTAACCATTGCATGATAGCTCTCCATAATAAGATACTTTTGGGGCTATTATCTAAATCAGATATAATAGTTGCACCAGTAGTAGTTATACCTGACATGCTTTCAAAAAAAGCATCACTGAATGAAAATGTTTGATTAGATAATACGAAAGGTAGGCTTCCAAAAATTGCGACAGTTACCCAGGCAAGTGTTGAGAATAAAAAAGTTTGTCTTAGGTTTAATTTTAAATCTTTTTCAAGATTCGCCAGTATGCATAAAATACCAATAAATATGGTTACTATAGAGGATGAAATAAAACTATGGCTATTTTCTTTATATATAACTTGCATAGAATATGGCGCAAGCATTGAAAGTCCCAACACGATGAGTAATACGCCGATTAAGAAAAAAACTGTTTTGTTACTAGTCATTAAAAATGAGATTATTTAAATAGTTTTAAAATTCAACTTAATATGACGTAATTATATCTGTATTTTGCATATAAAATTTAATAAACCATTACTATGCTGGATAATAACTTAATTCAATCTACCTCATCCTGGCCATTTGTTGAAATTAGAAAGCTATTAAAAGATAGAAAAGATATTATAAGAAAAAAGGGCAAAATAACTTTTCAAACTGGTTATGGGCCAAGTGGATTGCCACATATAGGAACATTTGGTGAGGTAGCTAGAACCTCTATGATGATAAATGCTCTTAATCACATAGAAAAAATTAATCATGAACTTATTACCTTTTCTGATGATATGGACGGTTTAAGAAAGGTTCCTGATAATATCCCGGATGATCAAGTTTTGAAAGATAATTTGGGAAAGCCATTAACTGATATACCTGACCCCTTTAAAAAATTTAATAGCTTCGGTGAGCATAATAATGAGATGCTCAAAGAATTTTTAAATAAATTTAATTTCAAATTTACTTTTAAGAGCTCAACAGAAAATTATAAAAAAGGTATCTTTAATAAATCGCTTATAAGAGTTGCAGAAAAATATGAGAATGTAATGAACATTATTCTTCCGACTTTACGAGAGGAAAGAAGAAAAACATATTGCCCATTTTTACCGATTTGTCCAAAAACAGGGAAGGTATTGGAGATACCATTGTTAGAAATAGACAATAAAACAGGAAAAGCAATTTTTGATAATAGAGGAGAAAAAATAGAGACAAGTATTTTAGATGGGAACTGCAAATTGCAGTGGAAAGTAGACTGGGCGATGAGATGGTTTACCTTCGATGTTGATTTTGAAATGTACGGTAAAGATTTAACTGAAAGCGCCATCTTATCAAGTAAGATTTGCAAAACTCTTGGAAAAAATCCCCCAAATGGTTTTGCCTATGAACTTTTTTTAGACGAAAAAGGAGAGAAAATTTCAAAATCAAAAGGAAACGGAATTTCTATAGATCAGTGGCTTAGATACGCATCACCAGAGAGTCTCTCCCTTTATATGTACCCTAACCCAAAAAGAGCAAAAAAACTTTATACGGAAGTTGTACCTAAAACTGTTGATGAGTATTTAACAAGTATAGAAAAATATCCAAACCAAAAAGAAAAAGATAAAATTTTAAATCCAGTTTGGCATATACATAATGGAAAACCACCGACAGAGAAAATTGTGATGCCTTTCTCAATGTTATTAAATTTAGCTGGGTCTAGTAACGCAAACAATAAAAAAATTTTATGGAAATTTATAAATAGATTTCATCAAGAGATAAAACCTAAAGATTATCCCATTTTAGATGGGCTAACAGAGTATGCTATAAATTATTTTAAAGACAAAGTTGAACCAAATAAAAAATTTAAGAAGCCTTCATCTAGTGAAAAGAAAGCATTAGAAAATCTTGTTAAAAAATTATCTGAAATTAAACAAAACTTAAAACCTGAGGAAATACAAACTATTGTTTACGCCACAGGAAAAGAAAATGGATACGATAAAAATTTAAGAGATTGGTTTAAACTAATTTATGAAGTTGTATTTGGGGAAGAAAATGGTCCTAGGATGGGTTATTTTGTCAACTTCTTCGGATTGAAAGAGACAATTGAGTTAATGAAAGATAAAATAATAAATAATTAATGTTTTCAATTTTGAGACCTTATATATTTTCGCTAGACCCTGAAGTGGCTCATGATTTAGCTATTAAATCTTTGAAAGCAAATATTCTTCCAAAAAGTTTTTTTAAAGTGGAAAGCGAGGAAATGCTTGAGACCAATCTGTTAGGAAAAACAATTTCAAACCCGATTGGCTTAGCGGCTGGTTTTGATAAAAGCGCTGAAGTTTACAACTCTCTTTTTAAATTTGGCTTTGGC
Source organism: uncultured Pelagibacteraceae bacterium (assembly GCA_902590625.1). GTDB lineage: Bacteria > Pseudomonadota > Alphaproteobacteria > Pelagibacterales > Pelagibacteraceae > Pelagilacustribacter. Next base: position 13,615 of record CACIXL010000005.1, read on the forward strand.
TTTATCGAGGTAGGTACCGTCACTCCAAAACAGCAATTAGGAAATCCAAAACCAAGGATATTTAGATTAGAGAAAGATCAGGCACTTATTAATCGTCTTGGATTTAACAATCATGGATCAGAAACTGTATCAAAGAGAATATCAAATGATCACCCTGATGGGTTTTTAGGAATTAACATTGGACCAAATAAAGTAACAAAAAAAAAGGAAGATGATTATTATAATTGTCTCTCAAGACTCGGGATATATGCTGGATATGTAACAATTAATATCTCTTCACCGAACACCGAAGGTTTAAGAGATTTCCATGATCATGACGAGATGAATAAACTTTTATCCGGAATAAATAAAATTATAAAAGAAAAGAAAATCAAATGTCCAATAGCGATAAAAATATCACCTGATATTTATAATAATGAAGTTAGTAAAATAGTTGAATTAGTGAGCCGCCATAAAATACAAGGTATAATAATTTCTAATACAACAGACAGCAATCGTGATAATCTTTCTGATATTAAAAGACATGAAGTTGGTGGGTTATCAGGACAACCACTTAAGGATATTTCAACAAATTTAATTAAAAAATTCTATAAAGAGACTAAGGGAAAGATTGAGATAATAGGAGTCGGTGGAGTGGATTCTGGAGCGAGTGCTTTTGAAAAAATAACAGCCGGCGCTAACGCGGTTCAACTATATACAGGCATGGTATATAAAGGGCCGGGTATTGTTAAAGAGATTAAAAAAGACTTAATATCAATTTTAAAAAAAGAAAATCTCAAAAATGTTAGTGAAGCAGTCGGAATTAACGCTTGACCCCAATGTACACAAGAATTATATAACACCAGGAAAAAATTATGTCTAAAAGATGCGAATTAACAGGAATATCACCTTTAAAAGGTCATAACGTTAGCCACGCTAAAAATAAAACAAAAAGAAGATTTCTACCCAATTTAAAGAAAGTCACTTTTAGAAGTGATATTTTAAAAAAAGATATTAAATTAAGTGTAGCTAACGCTGCTTTAAGAACTGTAGATTTCAAAGGCGGTTTAGATAAGTTTTTAATGTCAGCAAAAAACGCTAAACTATCAAAAAAAGTTAAAAAAATAAAAGCTTCAATTTCAGCTAAATCATAATTCTAGAATGAATTTATTTTACAAACTCTCTATTTTGATGGGTTTGGTTGTAGTTTTTTCAAATTACTTAGTTCAATTTCCTGTCCAATATATTGGATTAAACGAGATCTTAACTTATGGCGCTTTTAGTTATCCAATCACATTTTTAATAACAGATTTAGCAAACCGTGCTTACGGTAAATTGGTTGCAAGAAAAGTTGTTTATATAGGATTTGCTATTGGAGTTTTCTTAACATTATTTGTATCTACTAATTTTTCAGATATAATTTCTATAAGAATTGCTGTTGGTTCTGGAGTTGCATTTTTTATTGCTCAAAACTTAGATGTTCAAATCTTTGATTCTTTAAGAAAAAAAATATGGTATGCGGCTCCTCTCGCATCATCAATAATTGGATCTTTAACTGATACGTTTTTATTTTTTTCAATTGCTTTTTATGCAACAGGAATACCTTGGGTGACTTTAGCTTTTGGAGATTTAGCGGTAAAGTTATTTATAGCGCTGGTTATGTTAATTCCGTTTAAATTACTAATAAATAAAATAAAAGACTTTTCGGACAGTTCTATTTCAGAAATTAAGAATTAGTGAATAGTTTTTTTATTTTTTTCGACAAATAAGTCTGTTAGCTGATTAATCATCACATCACCTAAATCTTGAACATCTGTAATTTTTACAGCTTGATTATAATATCTTGTAACATCATGACCAATACCAATAGCTAATAATTCAATATTTGTTTTATTCTCAATCCATTTAACTGTTTTTTTAAGATTAGACTCTAGATAGTCACTAGTATTTGTCGATAAAGTAGAGTCATCAACTGGAGCTCCATCAGAGATTACCATTAGAATTTTTCTTTCTTCTTTTCTTCTATTCATTTTGTTATAAGCCCATTTAAGTGCTTCACCATCGATGTTTTCTTTTAAAAGACCCTCTTTAAGCATTAAACCCATATTATTTTTTGCCTGTCTCCAAGGTGTGTCTGCTGATTTATAAATAATGTGTCTAAGATCATTTAATCTTCCTGGTAAATTTGGTTTATCATTTTTCATCCATTTTTCTCTAGATGATCCCCCCTTCCAATGCTTCGTGGTAAAGCCTAGTATTTCAACTTTAACTGCACATCTTTCTAATGTTCTAGAAAGTATGTCAGCGCAGATTGCTGCTACTGAAATAGGCTTACCTCTCATAGAACCAGAGTTATCAATTAAAATAGTTACTAGTGTGTCTTTAAACTCGATATCCTTCTCTTTTTTGAAAGATAAAGAATTAAACGGATCCATAATTATTCTTGGTAATTTTGAAGTATCTAATAATCCTTCCTCAAGGTCAAAATTCCAAGATCTATTTTGTTTAGCTAAAAGTTTTCTTTGTAACTTGTTGGCAAGTTTAGATATAAAATTTTTAAGCTGTAATAATTGCTGATCTAAATTTTTTCTTAATCTAGTAAGCTCTTCAGCATTCTCCAATTCCTCAGCCTTAATAATTTCATCAAATTCTTCAGTATAAGTTTTATAATTTATGTCACTTAAAGCATTCTTTCCTTTTTTTCTTAAATCTGGTTGAGAACTGTCTTCTATTTCAATATTTTCTTCAGCTTGGTCTGACTCTTTCGCTTCATTTTCAAGATCAGGCATGCCAGAATCTATAGACATTTCCTCTTGTTTATCCTCTTTTTCTTTTGCCTGTTTTTCCTGATTATCTGGTTTATTTTGCTTATCATCGTTATTTTTTTCGTCATCTTTTTTCTCTTCTTCATCTAGGTTTTCATCAAGATTCATATCTGCAATAAGCTCAGAAATGAGGGAGTTAAATTTTTCTTGATTTAAAGTAAATTCATTCAATTGACCGATCTTACCTTTAAATTTCTCACTTAAATCTTTTTTGTATGATTTAAGTTTTTTGTCGATTTGACTATTATTTTCAAAATCAAGAAATTTTGTTCTTAAATAATTTTCAAAAGATTCAACAATTTTATCTTCACTGCTTTTAAAATCTAAACCATTTACCCTTTCTTGATAAAAAGTTTCAATGTTGTTTTTTACTCCTTTAAAATAGCTAGTTCCAATTTTTTCACATCTAATTTTTTCTGAAATTCGGTATAATTGTTTAGATATATTTCCATTAGGCTCAAACTGTTTAAGTGTTTTTGGATCAGAGAATCTATGTCTTAAGGATTTTGAGTCTGCTATCGCTCTTATTTGATTATAATTTAGTTTATTTTTAATCGGACTTAGTTCTGGCAGTCTGATTGAGTTTTTCCCAGATTTAGAGGTATCATTGCCAAATGTAACTTCAATTTTTTCTGAGTTAGACAACGATCTTACTGTAGAACTAATTGCAGTTTTAAAATCAGCTATTTTTTCTTTTTTATTTTCCACTTTATAAAGTGATATTAATAGAAGACTCCGGCAAATCTTCTCCAAAACATCTTTGGTAGTATTCAGAAATTATTTTTTTTTCTAAATCATCACACTTATTTAAAAATGTGATTCTGAAAGCATATCCTTGATCTTTAAATATTCCTGTATTCTCCGCCCAATGCAAAACTGTACGAGGACTCATCACGGTTGAGATATCACCATTAATAAAACCTTTTCTTGTGAGGTCAGCAACCTTTATCATGTTTGATAAAAGTTCTTTTCCTTCCTTATTATTTAAATTCTTATTCTTTGCTAAAATTATTTCTAATTCTTTTTCAAATGGCAGGTAATTTAACGTTGAAACAATATTCCATCTGTCCATTTGACCCTGGTTAATTTGCTGAGTGCCATGGTACAAACCAGTTGTGTCTCCAAGTCCAACAGTATTTGTTGTAGCAAAAATTCTAAACAAATCGTGTTGTTGTAATACTTTATTCTTATCTAATAATGTAAAATTTCCTTCGCTTTCTAAAACTCTTTGAATTACAAACATAACATCGGGTCTTCCAGCATCATATTCATCAAAAACTAATGCCACTGGATTCTGAATCGACCAAGGTAAAATACCCTCTTTAAACTCAGTAATTTGCTTTCCATCTTTTAATACAATTGCATCTTTACCAATCAAATCTATTCTACTTATATGGCTATCTAAATTTACTCTGACACATGGCCAGTTTAGTCTTGCGGCTACTTGTTCTATATGAGTAGATTTTCCAGTTCCATGGTAACCTTGAATTAAGACTCTTTTATTAAAAGAGAAACCTGCTAAAATTGCTAAAGTTGTGTCTTTATCAAATTTGTAGTCAGGATCAATTTTTGGAACGTATTCATTTTTTTTTGAAAAAGCACCAACTTGCATATCACTTTCAAATCCAAAAGTTTGCTTTACTGATAATTTGATATCTGTTTTTGGTAAAAATTGTTCTGAGCTCATTTTTTTCCTAAAGTTTTTTTTAATTGACTATATGCCAAAGTAATTTTTTTTAATTTATCTTCAAATTTTTTATTACCTTGGTTTTTATCAGGATGATACTTTTTTACAAGTTCTTTGAATTTTGAGTGTATTTGTTCCCATTTTACCTCTTCATTTAATTCCATTACTTGTAAAGCATCCTTGTCTTGCTGTGACACTTTTGTTTTTTTAAAATCTCTAAAATTTGATGTTTTAAAAATATTTAATTTATCCTCTAAAGCATTGTTCCACAAAATATTAAAAAAATTGTCTGAAGAACCAAATGTTTTTGTAGATTTGTGCCATGTTAAATCAGATTTTATAAAAAACTCTATTTGCTCATTGTTCATGTTTTCAAAATAATTCCAATTTTTGTTAAAAATTTTTATGTGATTTAAGCAAAGTAGCCTGTATTTTCTGCTATTATCTTTTTCAACGGGAGCTTTATATGCCCCAATTTCATTACAATTTTCCCAATCACAAATTATTTTCATTGGATAAGTCTATATAGTAAAATTAAATTAATGAAAAATTATTTTGACGAAATTTGTAAGAAATTAAAAAAAGAAATTATTATTGAAGATATTTTGATTGTTGATAATTCTCATAAACATAGGGGTCATAAATTTTTTTCTTCAGAAAAATTCCATTTACATTTAAAGATAAGATCATTATATCTAAATTCCCTTCCAAGAATTAACGCTCAAAAATTAGTTATGAAAATTTTGAGAGACGATCTAGAAACTAAAATTCATGCACTGGAAATCAGTATTGAGAAATAGCTTTGGTTAATTTTTTAAATTGTTTTAAAGAAATTTTACTTTTATTAGGTAACGCAGTTTTTCCTATATTTTTAAGAAGAATGAAATTAATTTTATCATCATTATTTTTCTTATCATTTTTCAAAAAAGGAATTAATTCATCTATTAGGCTCTTTTTATTATATCTTTTAAATGTGTAGTCTAAATTATTTTGTAAATATAAATTTTTAATGTCGCTTAGCGTTTTTGGAGAACAAATTTGTCTAATTACTGAAAGTTTAGTGGCTAAAATCATACCTGATAATACCGCCTCACCATGTGTATTATTTTTGGAATAATTATTTTTTACTTCAATGGCATGGGCAAAAGTATGTCCAAAATTTAAAATCATCCTAGCACCTTTTTCATTTACATCCTGGGTAATAAAATAATTTTTAATTTCACAGCTTTTTTTAATCGCATACGTTAGCTCTTTTGTATTTTTCAAAAAAATTGAATTTGAATTTTTTTTTAACCAGTTGAAAAATATTTTATCTTTAATAATTGAATGTTTTAAAATTTCAGCGTAACCGCAAATAATTTCTTTTTTGGGCAAGGAGTTAATAAATGATGTATCACTAATAACTAACTTTGGTTGATAGAAAGATCCAATAAGATTTTTACCGTGAGATGAATTCACACCTGTTTTTCCTCCGATAGCCGAGTCTACTTGTGCAAGGAGTGTTGAGGGAATATTTATAAAATTAATTCCTCTTTTGAAAATACTTGCTACAAAACCAGCTACATCGCCCGTAATTCCTCCACCTAAAGCAATTACTAAGTCTGATCTATTTAAATTTTTAGATAATAATTCATTTAAGTAATAATTAACTATATTTATTGATTTATTCTTTTCATTTGCTTCGAATGGAAAGAAAAAAAGATCAAAATTTTTAAGATTTTTTTTCAAAATTCTTTTAAATTTGACTGGTACTTTTTTATCAATAATTATGGCTATTTTTCTTGTATTAGGTAACAAATCTTTTATTTTATTATTCAAAAGATTGATAGAATTCTTCCCAATAAATATCGAGTATCCATCTTTTTTATTTTTGTATTTAATCTCTTGAATTTTCATATAAATTTAAAATTTTATTTACAATTTCTTCTTGTTTTAGTGAATTACATTTAATTCTATAATCGGCTTCATTGTAAATTTTTTTTCTATCAAAATAAATTTTCCTAGCAGCAATGTTTATATTTTTTTTATGCAACAGTGGTCTTTGGGTAGTTTTCTTCAATCTTTTAATTAATTCATCTATTGGGATATCCAACCAAAAGCTAATAGATAATTTTTTTGTCTTTTTCCTTATTTCACTGTTCAAGAAAGCTCCACCCCCTAGAGAAATAACGGAATTATGTTTTTTTAATTCTGACAAAGTTACCTCATTTTCAATTTTTCTAAAATAGCTTTCACTTTTATTTTTAAATATTGAGTTTATGGATAAACCTTCTTTAACTTCTATAAGTTTATCAACATCAACAAAACTATAATTTAACTTTTTAGCCAAATTTTTACCAATAGTAGATTTTCCTACACCCATCATACCGGTCAAAGTAAGGTTTTTTCCCATTTTATGTTTCTTTTTGATTTTGTTTTTTCATAAATATGTCTTATTTATTAAGTTTAAATTAATTCTTAAAGTATGCAACTTAAATACAACAGACAGCCAAGTTTAGGAAGTTCATTAATAAAAATTCTCTTTAAATTTTTATTAATTATTATTTTTTTAATCATTGCAATTTTTTTGGTTGAAAAAATCAGCTTTCCAAGTCCAGAAAAAAAATTCGAGATAGACGTTACTAATGAAATTAAAAAGCTTTAATTATACAATTGGCTTATTAATTATATTTTTCTTTACACATCTATTTGGTGAAGAAAAAATTGATATTTGGAAAAATAAAAAAGAAGATAAACCTCAGTCATCAAATCAAACTAACATTACTGAAAACAGTAAATTGCAACCTAAATCATCAGAAAAATTAAATGATTCAGTTACAGTTCAAATCCAAGAGAGCGTAATAGATGAAACTGAAAAACAAAAAGTCTACGGTGTTTATGAACCTGCAAGCTATAATCTTGATTTAAACATGTGGTCACAAACAAAGGCAGAAGATTTTAGGTCGAGCATTAAAAGGCTAAATAAAATTAATTTATCAAAATCTTCAAATGAAATATTAGAAATGATATTATTTTCTTTTTCCTACCCGCCGCAGGGCATGACAGAAAAAGAATTTGTTGATTTAAAAATTGATTGGTTAATAAAAAATAACCGAATAGATTTAATAGAAAGTTTTTTGAAAAAGAATGATGATTTTAATGGAAAGAGAAAAGCCGTTCAGTATTTAGTTAATGAAAATATTTCAAGAGCAAATATAAAAGAAGGTTGTAATAAGATAAGATTTATAGATGCTAAAATTAAAGATGCCTATCTAGAAAAATTTAAAATTTATTGTTTAATATTTAATAAAAAAAAAGCTGAGGCTCAACTTTTATTAGATTTATTGCGTGAACAAAAACAATCGAGTCAATTTTATGATGATAAAATAAATTATTTACTTGGTGTTGCTGATAAAACTAGCAATAAAATAAATGAAAAAAATCTACTTAACTTTTATCTTTCAAGCGTAACAATTAAAGATTTTAAATATAAACCTACAAAACAAACTAAACCAGAAATTTGGAAATATCTAAATGCAGCTAATCTAATTGAATTAGAAGATGCATCAGATAAGAAAAGATTAAAGGAGTTAGAGATAGCAGCAAATGATAATCAGTTAGATAAGAATAAAATTTTTGATATTTACAAACAAATATCATTTAATTTGAATTCTCTTATCAATGCAAAAAATATTTACCAAACCTCAGATAATAGTGATGCGAGAGCTCTTATTTATCAAAAATATTTACTCTCAGAATCCAATGAGTTGAAAATTGAATATTTATTCATTTTAGAAGAGTTATTTAAAAAAGATAAATTAATGAATATTTATTCAAAATTTTTAAGTGATAAGATAGAGGAGATAGGGATAGAAAATATTCCAGAAAAATATAAAGAAATAGCATCAGAGAGAGTAGTATCCGAAGAAGACCTGCTTTTGGGTAAGGTTAAATATAATGATAAAGTTTTACACCAATCTAAAATATTAAAATATTATATTGAGGGAGAGAATAAGAAGAAAGTTCAAAAAGAAATAGATAAAATTTTTAAAAAAATAAATAAAAATAAAAAATATTTTATTTCTGCAAAAGATTTGGCTTTAGCAGATACGTTAATCAATGATGGTTTTACTCTTCCTTCAAATTTTAATTATTCTGAACTTTCAAAGAAATTTGTTGTTCCGAAAAATTTATTAGAATTAATTGATAGAGATGAAAAAGCTTTCCTAACTCTCAAAATAGTTGAAATTATTGGTGAGGATGAACCTCACCAATTAGATCCAGAAACCATATATTTTGTAACTAATCTTTTAAATAAAATGAATTTGGTTACTATTAGAAACAAAGTTTTAAATTCTGCTCTACCATTAAGAATTTAATTAAAATATAATCAAATAATCATGTCCTTAAGAAAAATTGTTATTGAGCCTGACCCTATTTTAAGAGAAAAAAGTGAGTCTTTAGAAAAAGTTGATGATGAATTAAGGTCATTATTAGATGATATGTTAGAAACCATGTATGCTGCTCCGGGCATAGGCTTAGCAGCTGTTCAAGTAGGAGTTTTAAAACGATTAATTGTAATTGATATTTCCAAAGATAAAGAAAAAAAGGATCCTCTTTTTTTAATAAACCCCAAAATAATTCATAAGTCTAAGCAAACATCTGTTCATGAAGAAGGATGTCTCTCTCTACCTGGACATTTTGCAGAAATTGAGAGGCCAGCAGAGTGTCAAATTAAATTTATTGATTATAATGGGAAAGAAAAAGAGTTAAGCGCCAAAGGGCTTTTGGCAACCTGTATACAACACGAAGTGGATCATCTAAATGGTGTTTTGTTTATAGATTACTTATCAAAATTAAAAAAAGATATGATTGTAAAAAAATTGATCAAACATAAAAAAGAACTCAATAAAGTTGTTTTATAGATTTAATGGCGATGAAAATAATTTTTATGGGAACACCGTATTTTGCTGTCCCTATTCTACAAGCGATACATGAATCTGAACATAGGATTTTAGAAGTTTATACTCAACCCGCAACTAAAAGCGGCAGAGGTCAAAAATTTAACCACTCAGATATTTTTAATTGCGCAGAGCAACTAAATTTAAAAGTAAGGTTTCCCAAGAATTTTGAATCAAATGAGGAAATTAACCATATTAAAGAATTAAAACCTGATCTAGTAGTAGTAGTTGCTTATGGAAAAATTTTACCTACTAAGCTACTAAGTTTAAATAATATACTGTTTATTAACGTGCATGCATCTTTATTGCCTAAATGGAGAGGAGCTGCACCAATCCAAAGAGCAATTATGAACATGGACGCCCAAACTGGAATATCAATAATGAAAATTATACCAGAGCTAGACGCAGGTCCAGTTATGTTACAGGAAAGTATTAAAATTTCACAAGAGATATCTTATCAAGATCTAAGTAAAAAAATGTCTATTATGGGAGCAAAATTAATTTTAGATGCAATTAAATTAATAGAAAATAATAACGCAAATTTTATTGAACAAAGAGCTTCAGAGGCAACCTATGCTAAAAAAGTAGAAAAAAAGGAATCTAAAATCAATTGGAATGAAAATGCTTCAAATATAATTGCAAAGATTAATGCTCTAAATCCTAACCCAGGCTCTTGGTTTGATCTTTTTGGATCCAGGGTCAAAATTGTTAAAGCCAAAGAAGTTAATACAGAAGGACAGCCGGGTATTATTCTTAATGAAAATTTTACAATTGCTTGCTCGAAAAATGCTATTCAAGTTTTAGAACTTCAAAAAGAAGGTAAAAAAAAAACGACAGCTCAAGAATTTCTTAGAGGCAATAAATTAGAAATTGGCACTTCTTTAATCTAAAATGTTCAACTATTTACTTAAGATAGAGTATAACGGAAAAAATTTTGTTGGATGGCAAAGCCAAAAAAACGGTAATTCAATACAAGATGAAATAGAAAAAGTTTTAAAAAGAATTTTAAAATCTAATATAAAAATAATTGGAGCTGGTAGAACCGATAAAGGTGTACATGCTTTTGGTCAATATACAAGTTTTAAGCATAATAAAAAAATTGAAAATAAAGATAAATTTTTAAAATCTATTAATTTTTTTTTAGGCAAAAACTTAATTTCAGTAATTAATATAAAAGCTAAAAAAATTGATTTTCACGCAAGATTTAATGCTAAAAAGAGAGTCTATGAATATTTAATCATTAATAGAAAAAGTTTACTTTCTATTGATAAAGGCAGGGCATGGCTTGTAAAAAAAAAAATAGATATGAACCTTCTTAGGAAAGGTGCAAGAATTTTCACAGGCACTCACGATTTTTCTACTTTTAGAGCCTCCTCTTGCTCAGCTAATTCTCCAGTAAAAAAAATGGAGTCAGTTATTATTCGAAAAAATAATGAGAAAATTTCTATTAGATTTACTTCAAAATCATTTTTACAAAATCAAGTTCGATCAATGGTGGGGTGCTTGAAATATTTAGCGACTGGTAAATGGAGTATTTCTGAATTTAAAAGTGTTATGAAATCAAAAAAAAGATCAAGATGTGCACCACCAGCTCCTGCAGAAGGATTGTATTTAATTGATGTTAAGTATTAATTTTCTTTTTCTTTTTTTTTATTCTCCATCTAGATCCCTCTCTAACTATGAAACCACAACATTTTATGGAGCCACATCTACATGGATAATTTTTAAAATCTGCATCAAAACTAAACCCGTAATCATAAGAAAATTCATCACCTTTTTTAATATCTTTAATTGAATGAACCCATACCTTAAGACCTGTACCAGTAACTTCACAATTAGGGTCACAAGAATGATTTATTAATCTTGCTGTATTAAATTTAAAATCTCCATCAAGATCATACTTTTTATTTAAATTAAAAAGATAAATGGCTTTGTCATTATCATACTTAGGATTTTCTTCAGCTTCCTTTCTTGTAATAACTTTCCCTTTATACTCTATTATTTTTGAGCCCTTTTTAATATCTTTAGTAGCGTATAAACCAAAATTATCTATCTTTGATCTTCTTACTTTGTAGACCTTCACTTAAAATAATCCTCTAGGATATTTTGATAAATTTTAGTTAAATTTTTTAAATCTTTTAATGAAACGCATTCATCAATTTTATGCATTGTTTTATTAACTAAACCAAATTCAAGACAAGGGGCAATCTTTTTTATGAACCTAGCATCCGATGTACCACCAGTTGTAGAAAATACAGGAGTTATTTTAGTAATTTTTTTTATTATACTTCTAGCCATATAGATAGTTTTATTTGGTTTTGTCAGAAAAGATTCACCATTAACATGGAAATTAATTTTAAATTTACATCCATTTTTTTTACTCAAATTTTTTACAATTGAACTAATTTTTTTCTTTAAACTACTCGAGGTATGAAGATTATTAAACCTTACATTGAATTGAGCTCTAGCTATTGCAGGGATAACGTTAGCAGCTTTGTTATCTACATCTATTGATGTAATTTCTAAATTTGAAGGCTGGAAATTTTTATTACCATTGTCTAATTTTTGTTCGTTTAGTCTTTTACATATTTTTACCAATGTATTAATAGGATTATTAGAAAGGTGAGGGTAAGCGACATGACCTTGCGATCCTGTAACAATTATTGTTCCCGAAATACTACCCCGCCTTCCGATTTTTATCATTTCTCCAAGTTTATTAGGATTAGTAGGCTCACCAACTATGCAAAAATCTATTTTTTCTTTTTTCCTTTTTAAGTAGTCTACTACTTTTTTTGTCCCATTGATTGCAAGGGCTTCTTCATCGCCAGTAATTAAAAAGCTTATAGAACCATTAAATTTTTTTCTTTTTTTTATAAATTTTTCTACTGCAGAAATAAAGCAAGCGATTGAACTTTTCATATCATTAGCGCCTCTTCCAATTAGATGGTTATTTTTTATTGTTGGTTTAAAAGGATTTACAGTCCAATCTTTTATGTTACCCGGGGGTACAACATCAGTATGACCTGCGTAACATAAATTTGGTCCTTTTTTTCCAAGTCTAGCATAAATATTTTTGATTGGCTTACTAATTCTATTTTTATCTTTAAATTCTAAAATTTTGCAATCAAAACCTAGCTTTCTTAACTGCTTTGCTAAAAATCCTATGGCACCTGCATCCTCTGGGGTTACACTTGGAAATTTAATAAGCTCTTTTGCTAATGTAAGTTCATTAATGTTATGCATTAATCTCTTAATAAATCATTTATAGATGTTTTGCTTCTTGTTTTCGAGTCAACTTTTTTTACAATTACTGCACAATACAAAGATGGTCCATTAGGATTAGATTTATTTGGTAAACTTCCTGGCACAACTACAGAATATGCAGGCACTTTTCCAAAAGTGATTTCACCAGTAGATCTATCTACAATTTTTGTTGAAGCCCCGATATAAACTCCCATTGAAATGACCGCTCCTTCCTCAACTAGAACGCCTTCAGCTATTTCAGATCTAGCGCCTACGAAACAATTATCTTCGATAATTACTGGACCAGCTTGCAGGGGTTCAAGCACGCCACCAATTCCAGCTCCACCTGAGATATGACAATTCTTTCCAACTTGTGCACATGAACCAACAGAAGCCCAAGTGTCAATCATTGTGCCTTCATCAACATATGCTCCTAAATTTACAAACGATGGCATAAGTACAACATTTTTAGCAATAAAAGATCCTCTTCTAACAACTCCATTTGGAACATGACGGTAACCAGCTTTTTTCCAATCTTTTTCTTTCCACTTCACTGTTTTGCCTGGAACTTTATCATACCAGGTAGTATATGGCCCTTTTGACATTGCCATTTTATTTACTCTAAAGCTTAAAAGAATTGCTTTTTTAATCCACTGATTAACAACCCAGGATCCATTAACCTTGTTCGCTACTCTTATTTTACCTGAGTCTACTAAATCTATCGTTTCATTAATCGCCTTTATAAGTTTTTTATCTGATTTTGGTCCTATTTTTTCTTTAATTTCAAAACTATCATTAATTATATTTTCTAATTTATCTAACTTCATTTATCTCCTTTAAAAATTTTGCCAAGTTATCTGTTTTATAGTTAATAAAATCTTGATCTGAATACTTTGCTGCCCAGGGTTCGTTATTTTTAATCCAAACTGTTTTCATTCCTAATTCATGAGCTGGTTTTAAATTTCTTGCTATATCTTCAAAGAATATACAGTATTGTGGCTCAATTTTGTAATTTTCTATTAATTTTTTATAAGGCTCTTTGGAAGGTTTTGGAATAAATTCACAATCACGAATATCAAAGATTCCATCAAAAAGTCTATCAATTCCAATTCTTTTTGTAACATTTAAAGCGTGAGCCCTTGATCCATTGGTAAAAATTATTTTTTTTCCTTTTAATTTCTTAATTTCCTCCTCTAAAAACTTATTTTTATCTAAAAAACTAAGATCAACGTCATGTACAAATTCCAAAAATTCATCAGCATCAATTTTATGGTTTTTAATCATTCCATTTAAAGTAGTGTTATATTCTTGAAAATAGCTTTTTTGAATTTTTCTAGCTTCTTCTAAATTAACATTTAGTTTTTCAGAAATAAATTTCGACATTTTTTTGTCTACTTGGTCAAAAACTTTAGTCGCTCCATCGTATAGAGTGTTATCTAAATCAAATAACCAAAATTTTATTTTTGATAAATCTTTCATTCCCTTATTAAAGTCCCAGAACCTTTATCAGAAAAAATTTCATGTAGTATTGAATGTGGCTTCCTTCCATCAAGTATAACAACACCCCTCACTCCATTTTCCACTGCATCAACACAATTTTGTATTTTTGGTATCATACCACCTTGAACAACTTTCCATTTAATAAGGTTTTCTAAATCAAAGGGTTTTATCTCTGTAATCAGTTTTTTTTGATCATCGTAAACACCTTCAACATTAGTCATTAATAATAGCCTTCTGGATTTGAGTTTTTTGGCTATAGCACTGGCCGCTGTATCTCCATTTATATTATATGTTTGTTGATTTTCTCCTAAACCAAGAGGTGCAATTATTGGAATTTCATTTTTATTTATTGCGTCGTTAATTAATTGAGAATTAATTTTATTTGGTATACCAACGAATCCTAGCTCTTCTCTTTCAGGCTTAACTTCAATAATATTATTTTCTTTCGTATGAAAAGATGTTGCATTTGTCCCTAGTTTTTTTAAACTTGAGACTATATCATTATTAAATTCAATTAGGACCTCTTCAACAACATTAATAATATTTTTATTAGTTACTCTTAACCCATCAATAAATTTTGACTCAATTTTTTTTTTATCTAACTCTCTTTTAATTCTAGGTCCTCCACCATGAACAATAATAACTGATAGACCCAATTTATTTAAAATATTAATGTCTGAAATAAAGTTATTGAATACCTTTCTATCAATTAAAACATTACCCCCATACTTAATTACAATTTTCTCGTTCTTATATTTTGAAACATATTTTTGAACATTTATAATTTCTGGAGCGTCTTTTGGCCAAAACTTTTTGATTTCTTCAAGAGAAATGTGTTGGGACATTTAATTTGTTTTTACTGTAGTTTGTTTTACAATTACATACTGCTGAGCAATTGTTAAAATATTGTTTACTGTCCAATAAACAACTAGACCGGATGGGAATGAAGCTAAAATAATTGTTAAAAATAACGGAAAGAAAGCAAAAATCTTAGCTTGTATTGGATCTGCAGGAGCAGGATTTAATTTTTGTTGAACCCACATAGAAGCACCCATTAAAATTGGCCAAATACCAATTATCATAAAACTTGGTGGATCCCACGGTATAAGTCCAAACAAATTAAAAATTGTAGTTGGGTCAGCTGCTGAAAGATCTTTTATCCATCCAAAAAAAGGTTGATGTCGCATTTCTAGAGAAATAAACAACATTTTATATATGGCGAAAAAGAACGGTATTTGAATCAAGACTGGTAAACATCCTGAGGCAGGATTAATTTTTTCTTTTCTATATAAAGCCATCATTTCTTGTTGTAATTTTACTTTGTCATCCTTATGAAGCTCTTTTAGCCTCATCATTTCAGGTTGAACTGCCTTCATTTTTGCCATGGATTTAAATGAGAAGTTTGCTAGAGGGTAAAAAATTAATCTTATTGCTATTGTAAGTAAAACTATAGCATAACCAAAATTTCCTGAAATTTTAAATAGATAATCTATTACAAAAAATAATGGTTTTGTGAAAAAGTAAAACCAACCCCAGTCTATCACTAAATCAAATTTATTAATATTTTGATCAGCAGCATATCCATCAATTGTTTCAACTTCTTTTGCCGAAACAAATAATCTTAATTGATTAATACCTGTGGACGACTTGTTAATTGTAGTTGGTTCATTAATTATATAATTTGCCTTATAGCCATTGTCATAAAGAAAAGTTGATTTAAAATTTTTCCCTTTTTCAGGAACAAAAGCTGTCATCCAATACTTATCAGTAATACCCAGCCATCCTTCGTTAGACTCTCTCACTATTTTCTTTTCTTTAATATCATCATAATCATCTTCTTTTAACTCATCATCAAATACTCCGATAAATCCTTCATGCTGAATATAAAAATTCTGAATGTCATCAGGAATTTTATTTCTAGTCATTTGAGCATAAGGGTATAAATCAATTGAAGAATTAGAATTATTTCTAACTTGCTGGGTAATTCTAAATAAATATTTATTGTCTAATTCTATTTTTTTTTCAAAGACAATTCCTTCCCCGTTGTTCCATTGCAACACTATTGGAGAGTTGCCACTTAAAATATTATTACCTTTTACTGACCAAATACTCTCTTTTGTAGGAATCTTAATTTTATTTCCAACACTGGTCCAGCCAGTTTCAATATAAAAACCATTTTCTGTCTCTGACGGATTTAAAAAAATAATATTTTTATCTCCCTCAACTTTTTGTTTATGATTTTTAAATGAAATATCGTCAATCTGCGCACCTTTTAAATTTATTGAACCTACAATACTATTATTTTCAATTTTGACTCTTTTATCTTTTTTAATTGAGTCCTCTCTAGAAATATTTTTAATTATTGTTGGCTGATTTATTGTTGGAGCTATCGAGCCTGCTTCAGATTTCTGTTCAACTTTTTGATTATTTTTTGGATCGATAGGTTTTTTTGGTGTTTCAAAAAAGGCTCCCCAGAAAAGCAAAACAGACATTGAAAGAGCAATAGCTACAAATACATTTCTATTATCCATTTTTACTCTCCTTTTTGCCCTCATATTTCCAGCCTGCCTTTTGCAAACTTTCTACTATTACTTTATGTCTTTCTTGTCTGTTAGCATTTTTTGGAATAGGGATGAAATCTACACCATGTGTGCCACCTAGTGTCTTAAAAGGATGACATTTAAAAATTCTTTTTGTTCCTAACTTTAATCCTCTTATAAGACCATGAGTACTTAGCGCTTCAATAAAATATTCTGAACAAGTCGGTAAGAATCTACATCTGTTTCCAAGTAATGGAGAAATAAAATATTTATAAAATTTTATAATTAATATTAAAATTTTTGTCATTTTACTTTTTCAATTTACTAAAACTTTTCTCCATTAATGGCAAAAGCACATCTTGTTTTTGAGCATAAGCATTAGACTTACCAAAAACTATATAAGTGTAATCCTTATTAATTGCACCTCTTTTTTTTAATAATTTTTGAACGATTGCTTTTAATTTTCTTCTAATTTTGTTTCTTTTAACAGCATTTCCAATTTTTTTTTTCATTACGAAACTAATAAGTAAATTAGATTTATGTTTAGGTTTAAAAAAATTCTTGGCTGCAAATATGGAAAAGTAGTCTGTATGAACTTTTTTTTCCTTAAGAGCTTTTTTGAATTGGTTGCTTTTTTTTAAACTTTCAAGCTTAACCATTAATTTTAGGTAGAAAGTGTTTTTCTTCCTTTAGCTCGTCTACGAGCGATAAGTTGTCTTCCAGTTTTAGTTGCCATTCTTGATCTAAAACCATGTCTTCTTTTCCTCACTAAATTGCTGGGCTGATATGTTCTTTTCATAAATATTTAAAGGTATATATTTTAATTGTTGTCTATTGTACAGGTAAATTATGAGCAAAAATTTGAAAATATTTTTAGGATTTTCTTACTTAATCATACTGTTTGTATTCTTATATTTTATTTTTACAGGGATTGAGATTAGCAGATTAAATGATTTCTCTTATTACAAAGATTTTCAGAAAAGCTTAAGTGATTATGTAAGTGAAAACATTATTATAAATATAATTTACTTTTTTATCTTTGCAGTTTTATGGGTAGCTCTTCTTGGTTTTGGTGCACCTCTGCTAATAATCTCTGGAATATTGTTTGGTCAATGGATTGGAACTTTGGTTTCTATAATTTCAATTTCGGTTGGAGCGTTAATTTTGTATTCTATTGGAGATTTCTTTTTTAGAGATTTAGTAAAGAATACTCTAGAACAAAAATTCGAAAAATATATCGTTCTATTTAAAAAAAATGAATTTTATTATTTTTTTATCTATAGGTTTATTGGAGGACTAGGAGTCCCATTCGGATTGCAGAATTTAATTCCAATTTTATTTGGAATGAAAAAATTAAACTATTTCTTTTCAAGTTTTTTTGGATTTATACCCGGGTTTTTTATTTTTAATACAATTGGATCGGGGCTCAATTTATATGTGGCACAATCAGAGAAATTTAACATGCTTGAATTTATTCTATCTCCAAATATTTATTTACCAATTCTAATGTTTGCTAGTCTTATGATTATTTCTCTTATTATAAAAAAAAAATTTTTTGATGATAAAAATTAGTGAAAATGTTTTATCTAATGACGCAAGTCCATATTTAAAACAACATAAAGATAATCCAGTCAACTGGCAGACTTGGTCTAAAGAAATATTAGAATTTTCTAAACAAAGTAAAAAACCTATTTTGCTTAGTATTGGATATGCTAGTTGCCACTGGTGTCATGTTATGGCTCATGAAAGTTTTGAGGATATTGAAACAGCAAATTTAATGAATAAATTGTTTATTAATATAAAAGTTGATAGAGAGGAAAGACCTGATTTAGATTTCATTTTTCAAAGTTCATTCCAATTATTTAATCAAACTGGAGGCGGTTGGCCATTAACCATGTTTTTGGATGAGAACGGAGTTCCATTTATGGGAGGCACTTATTTTCCCAAAGAGTCAAAACAAGGCTTACCATCATTTAAAGAAGTTCTTCAGAAGATTTCTGATGCTTATAAAGATCAAAGAGAAAAAATAATTAATCAAAAAGAATTAATAATCAAAAATTTAGATTTAAAAAAAAATTCTGTTTTGAGTCAAGATCTGAAGCCTATTCTAGAAATATCTTTAAATAATTTAGATCCAATTAAGGGTGGCTATAAAGGTGCACCCAAATTTCCAACTTTTAATTTATTTGAAACTCTTCTTTATTTTTATAATACATCTAATGATGCAAAATATCTTAAACCAGTCGAACTAGTAATAAAACAACTTTGCTCTAAAGGTATATACGATCATGTTGAAGGCGGTATCTCACGATATACAGTAGATGAAGACTGGATAGTTCCCCATTTTGAGAAAATGCTTTATGATAATACTCAATTTATATTACTACTTTCTAAATATTGTAAAATTAATTCAGACAGTTATTTTAAAGGTAAATTAGAACAAACTATTGAGTTTTTAAAAAAAAATTTCTTAAATAAAGAGGGTTTTCTAGGCTCCGCTTTTGATGCAGACAGCGATGGAGAAGAAGGTAAATATTACGTTTATTCATATAATGAAATCAAAGATATAGAAAATATTGATAAATATTTCGAAATTAAAACCGAGGGGAATTGGGAAAATAAAATCATTCTAGTTGAAAAAGAAATACCAACAAATGAAATTTTAAAGGAACTTTCTAAAATTAGACTACAAAGGAAAAAACCCTTTTTTGATGACAAGACACAATTAGATTTAAATTGCCTTATGATAAGTGCATTGATTTCTGCAAATGATATTTTGCCAAATAAGGAATATTTAAAATTAGCTGAAGAATTTTTCCTTAAAATTGAAAAAAAATACATTGAAGGCAAAATTCACCATAGCTATTCAAAGGATATAGTTTTCATTGAAGATTATGCTTTTTTAATAAATGCAATAAATGATTTATCAGACAAAACAATGAATTTTAAATATAAAGATTTAGCCAAAAAATTGTCTCAAGAAGCAATTTCAAAATTTTTCATAGAGGATAAAAAAATATTTCAAAAAAACCCCAAAAATAATGATGATATTTTTTTCAAACCAATCGATATAGGTGATAATACAATTCCTAATGGTAATGCCATCATGCTTATAAATTTAGTCAGACTAGGAATGATGGGTGATGCAAAAAAATTATCTGAAAGCTTGAATGGATACCTTAACATTTACAAAAACCATATGATGACTTCCATAAGAGCATTGGATTTTTTTAACAATGTAAGCTCCGGTAAAAATTGTAATGAACAAGGCTGTAAAATAGATGATAAAAAAAATTAATTGGTTAGCATGGTTAGTGTTAGTAATTTTGTGGAATTACGGATTTCCAAATGCTACTCCACTTCAAGATGTATTAGTTGCCGTAATTTTGTCGATATTATTTATAATTATTCAGAAGGTTCAATCTAGAGGCTTGCAAAATAGAGCCTCAAGAAGTAAATTTAAAAATTAATGAAGGGACGCTCAATATGGGAATTCACTACGATTATAAATCTACGCGAGGCGATAAAGCTATGAAAAAAGAAGCTAAGCGAAAAGCAAGAATTGAGCAAAGAAGAGCTAAGCGTTCAGCCAGCAATCCCAAAGAGTCCGAGGAAAAATTAATGCATGACATTGATAAACCTATAACATTAGAGGACTTAACAAACCCAGATAAAAATTAATTTTCTTAATGAAATCTTTTGAAAAAAAAGATTCTCTTATTAAAAGCCGTGAGGCTGCATTAAAAAAAAATCTTAAAAAAAGAAAAAAAATTAAAATAGAAAAAAAGAAAAAATGACTGTTCTTTCGGACAAATGGATTAAAAAGGTTGCGAAACAAAAAGGAATGATAAAACCTTTTGTGGATAAACAAATAAGAAAAGGAAAAATCTCATTTGGTTTATCCTCTTACGGTTATGACGCTAGAGTATCAAATGAATTTAAAATTTTTACCAATGTAAACTCTGGCATAGTTGATCCTAAAGTTTTCAAAAAAGAGAGTTTTGTTACTAAAGTTGGAAAGGAATGTATAATTCCACCTAATTCTTTTGCATTAGCGAGAACAATGGAATATTTTAAAATTCCCGATGATATATTAGTTATCTGTCTTGGAAAATCTACTTATGCACGTTGCGGAATAATAGTTAATGTAACACCTTTAGAACCTGGTTGGGAAGGGCATGTAACTTTAGAATTTTCAAATACTACTCCATTACCAGCAAAAATATATGCAAATGAGGGTGTGGCTCAATTTATCTTTTTAAAAGGCAATGAGAAACCGAGTATCACTTATGCAAATAGAAAAGGTAAATACATGAAACAAAAAGGTGTCACGCTTCCAAAAGTTTAATCTCTTTGATGCAAAAACTTATAATTAAAGGTAGTAGAGAATTAAGCGGGAGGATTTCTATATCAGGTTCTAAAAATGCCACTTTACCAATTTTAGCAGCTTCTATTCTTTCAAATCAAGTAACAATAAAAAATGTTCCTTTGGTGAAAGATATATTTACAATGGTTGAATTGTTAAATTTTATCGGACTAAATACTAAGATAGTAAAAAAAAAAAATACAATTGAAATTGAAAATAAAGAAAAAAATATTAACACTTTAGCTCCTTATAAACTTGTAAAAACTATGAGAGCTGGTGTGTTGGTTTTAGGCTCTTTGTTAACAAAATATAGAAAAGCAAAAGTTTCTTTACCTGGCGGTTGCGCAATTGGGACGAGACCGGTAGACCTACATTTATTTGCCTTAAAAAAATTAGGTGCAAAAATTAAAATTAAAGATGGATATATTTTGGCTCAAGCGAAAAAGGGCCTGAAAGGCGCGACAATAAAATTTCCCTCTATTTCGGTAGGAGCCACAGAAAATGCATTACTTGCTGCTTTTAAAGCTAAAGGAAAAACTATTTTAAAAAATTGTGCAATTGAACCAGAGATAAAAGATTTGATAAGGTTTCTTAAAAATCTAGGAGCAGATATTTCCTTAAAAAATAGGACAATTTCGATCTCAGAAAGTAAAATTAAAAGTTCAAAAATTATTCATCATGTTATTTTCGATAGAATAGAATTAGGCACCTATATGATAGCGGGTGCGTTATTAGCTAAAAAAAATTTAACGATAGATAAAATTGACCCAAAAATAGTTAAAAGCGAATTAAACGTCCTTAAGAAGATAGGAGTTAAAATTAAACAAAAAAAAAATTCTATTATTATTAATAGGTCAAAAAAATTAAAAAAAATAAATATATTTACGAAACCATACCCCGGCTTTCCAACAGATTTGCAAGCTCAACTTATGGTTATACTCACACAGGCAAAAGGTATTTCTAAAATAAAAGAGAACATTTTTGAAAACAGATTTATGCACGTACCTGAATTAAAGAGAATGGGTGCACAAATACAAATAAAAGATAAAACTGCTATAATAAAAGGGCCAACAAAATTAACTGGTGCTGAGGTTATGGCTACCGATCTAAGAGCCTCAGTTAGTTTAGTATTAGCGGGGTTGATCGCCGAGAATAGAACAATAATTAATAGAATTTATCATCTTGATAGGGGTTACGAGTATTTAGAGAGCAAACTTAAGAAATGTAAGGCCATAATAAAAAGAGTTTAAAATGGAGCCAAAAAATTTAAAACTAATCGCTAGAACAGAAGCGGATCTGAGAGTTGTCTCTGCACATCTCCAAGACTCAATTGCAAGCGTTGCTGACATTGCAAATTTAAAAAAAAACAAGATTTTTCTTATGCAACTTAACCGTTTTATGTGGGAAGATGTTGAAAAAGGTGTGTTTCGTAAGAATAAACGAATTAGAACTATCTTAAAATTTGAGAACGTAATGAATGTACTATCACGAAATATTAATCAGCTTAAAAAAGATAAGTTTTTAGATTTTCTAGCTATTGAAACAAATATTACTCCTGATAAAAACTATGAGATGAAAATAATTTTTGCTGGTGATGCAATAATTAGAATTATCTCTGAGGTTATTGAAGTAACTTTAGATGATCAGGGAGAAGCATGGGACACAAAAAATAAACCAACACATAAAAGCTTATAATGTTAAAAATATTAAAACTTGATAATAAAAAATCTTTAAAAACTTTAAAACTATTTTTAGATAAAAGAAAGTCTATACAAAAGGATCAAACCAAAATTGTAAGTAAAATAATAAAAAATGTAAAAAAAAATGGGGACAAAGCAGTTTTAAATTATGAAAAAAGATTTTCTAAAATTAAAACAAGATCTAATAAACTTCAGTTATCAGTTAAAGAAATCAATAAAATTTCTAATAGAACAGATGCAATTTTAAAAAAATCAATTGATTTAGCCTATAAAAGGATAAAAAAATTTCACTCAAAGCAAAAATTTTCATCTTTTAAATTTAAGGATAAGTACAAGAATGTTCTATCTTATAAGTATTCTCCATTAGAAAAAGTTGGCGTTTATGTACCAGGAGGTACAGCAAGTTATCCAAGCACAGTTTTAATGAATTGTATCCCGGCTATAGTGGCTGGAGTAAAAAATATATACCTAACCACTCCATCTTTAAACTCTAAAATCAATCCTGCAATAGTTTATGCAGCTAAAAAATGTGGCGTAAAAAAAATTTATAAAACTGGAGGCGCTCAGACTATCGCAGCACTTGCTTATGGAACCAAGAAATTTGAAAAAGTTGATAAGATAGTTGGCCCTGGAAACGCTTTTGTAGCTTGTGCTAAAAAAGAGGTTTTCGGAGACGTAGGAATTGATATGGTTGCTGGTCCTTCCGAAGTTAGCATTGTTGCAGACAAGTATGCTGATCCAAATTTTGTTGCTGCAGACTTAATAGCTCAAGCAGAACACGATGTTAACGCTCAATCAATATTGATTACAAGTGATAAAAATTTAATTAAATTAGTAAATATATCTTTAAAAAAACAAATTAAGACATTGCCAAAAAAAAATATTGCCTCTCAAAGTTTAAAAAATTTTGGTTTAGCTATTTTAGCTAAAAATAAAAAAAATATTTTAGAAGCTATTAACACTATTGCTCCTGAACATTTAGAGCTTTGTACTAATAAGAATGATGATATTATTAAAGGTATTAAAAATGCCGGATCAATTTTTATTGGTAAATTTTCCCCAGAGGCTATTGGTGATTATATAGCTGGCCCTAACCATGTGTTACCCACATCAGGCTCAGCAAGATTTTCATCCGGTCTATCTGTTAACGATTTTTTAAAGCGACACTCTCTTATAAAAATAACAAAAACAGGTATTGAAAGATTAGGATCATCGGTTATAAATTTAGCGATGCATGAAAATTTAGATGGACATGCTAATTCAGTAAAAATGAGATTAAAAAAAGGAAAATTAATTGGCTAAACAAGAAACTTTAGAATTTAAGGGAAAAGTAACTGAACTGCTTCCCAACGCAATGTTTAGAGTAAAGCTTGAAAATAACCACGAAATTTTAGCTCACACAGCTGGAAAATTAAGAAAGAATAGAATTAGAGTTCTTGCTGGAGATAATGTAATGGTTGAAATGACGCCATATGATTTAACTAAAGGTAGAATTACTTTTAGATTTTAGGCCTTGTAGCTCAGTAGTAGAGCAGTACCCTGAAAAGGTATGTGTCGTAAGTGCGATTCTTACCAAGGCCACCACCTACAAGTTTAACACATCGAAAAATAAAAATTTATCTGATAATTATTTAATTATGAATAAAAAGATCGGACTTTTTTGGTTAAGAGATGATTTTAGACTTGTCAAAAATCATGGACTTATAGATGCCACCATAAATCATGATCAAGTTGTTGTTTTTTATCTTTATAAACAGAGTATCTATAAAGACCAAGAGGCGCAAAAATGGTGGTTAAGTAGATCACTTATAAATTTTAAAGAAAAATTAAATAATTTAAATATTACTCTTGAAATAGTAGAGATTAATTCTTTTAAAATTTTCTTTGATAAATTAATAAAAAATAAAGATTTCGCTATATATTGGAATAAGGTTTATGAGCCCGACTATCTAAAATTTGACGAATATTTGCTAAGAAATTTTGAAAATAAAAATATTTACCACAAAAGATTTAAAGGAAATGCTCTTAATGAAATAAATGAAATTAAGAAAAACGATGGTACCCCATTTAAGGTATTCACACCTTTCTGGAGAACAGCGGAAAAACATTATATTGAAAAAATACCAACAAAAGAGAAAGTTATAAAAAAATGTAAAAAAAAATTAAGTTATTTTAAAAATCAGATCAAGCCAGAAAAAATATTACCTAGAAATAATTGGTTCAAAAATTTTGAGAAAATCTGGTTTCCTGATGAAAAAATAGCTTTAAAAGAATTGCAAAATTTTATTGAAGCAAGAATTTCTAATTATTCCGAAGGTCGAAATTTTCCAAATATAGTTGGGACATCAAAATTATCTCCATTTATAAAATTTGGTCATCTTCATGTAGAAACTATTTGGAATGAATGTATTAAAAAAAAATCTAAGACCGTAGGAACCACAAAATTTCTAGCTGAAATTGGATGGCGAGAATTTAATCACTCTTTAATAAATCACTTTCCACATATGTTAAAAAATAATTACTCGAAAAAATTTGATAAATTTCCATGGGAAAAAAATCCTAAATTTTTAAAAGCTTGGAAAAAAGGTTTGACCGGTTATCCAATCGTTGATGCCGGGATGAGAGAGCTTTATTCTACTGGATGGATGCACAACAGAGTGAGAATGATAGTTGGCTCATTTTTAGTAAAACATTTATTAATTAATTGGAAAGAAGGTGAAAAATATTTTAAAAACTGCTTATTAGATTATAGTCCGGCTAGTAATGTTGCCGGTTGGCAATGGGTTGCGGGCAGTGGAGCAGATGCAGCTCCTTATTTTAGAATATTTAATCCAATTTTACAGGGAGAGAAATTTGATAAAGAGGGAGATTATGTGAAAAAATGGGTACCCGAATTAAAAAATTTATCAAAAAAATTTATTCATAAACCTTGGGAATTTAAAAATGAAAAATTTAAATTAGGAAGAGATTATCCATATCCTATAGTAAAGCACGAGGAAGCTAGAGCAAAAGCTTTAAATGCTTTTAAAAAAATTTAATTTATATATTTCCATGACAATATTTAAATTTTTTACCTGATCCACAAGGGCATTTTTCGTTTCTACCAACTTTTTTTTCAGATTTATTTTCTTTAATTTCTTCTTGGCTATTCTCACTTTTTTCCTCATTCGATACAACAATATTTAGATTAAGAAGAAATTTTATTAAGTCATTTTTAATCTTCGATAACAAAACCTCAAATAAAACAAACGCTTCTTTTTTAAATTCAGATAAAGGGTCCTTCTGGCCATATTGTCTTAAGCCAATAACCTGTCTTAATTGTTCTAAATATTGTAAATGTGATCTCCATGAAAAATCAATAATTTGTAAAAATATTTTTTTTTCTAAATTGTTGTTTTGATTTTCTCCTAAAATTTTAACTCTTGAATTTTTTTTCTCAGAGTACAAACTTTGTAATTTTTTTTTGAACTCAGTCTCATTTATCTTTCCAAATTCAAGTATTTCATTATCACTTACCACATTCCCAGTTATACCCTTCATTTCTGTGAGATAGACCTTTTCATCCCCTGACTTTTGAAAATTTGTTCTGACTAAATTTAAATTGACGATTATTTCATCAAAAAAATCTTTCAAAATTTCGTTGATATTATTCTCTTTTAAAATTTTTAATCTTTGGGAAAATATGACTTGCCTCTGATCATTCATTACATCATCGAATTTAATTAATGTCTTTCGAATATCAAAGTTTCTACTTTCAACTTTTTTTTGTGCCCTCTCCATAGCTTTATTTATCCAGGGGTGATCGATAGACTCATTTTCTTTCAATCCTAATTTTTGAAGCATTCCATCAATTGAGTCACCTCCAAATATTCTCATCAATTCATCTTGTAAACTTATAAAAAAGATTGTACTGCCAGGATCTCCTTGCCTACCAGATCGACCTCTTAATTGATTGTCTATTCTTCTGCTTTCGTGCCGTTCAGTTCCAATTATGAATAATCCACCTAAACTTTTTACTCTTTCCTCATTTTTCTTAATTTCTTTTTCATCTTCTTTTTTTCCATTGTAAAGAAAATCTTTATTTCCACCTAATTTTATATCAGTGCCTCTTCCAGCCATGTTGGTTGCAATCGTCACCGCATTTATTTTACCAGCCTCAGCTATAATACTTGCTTCCTTCTCATGTTGTTTAGCATTAAGAACATTATGAATTATTTTTTTACTATCTAGGTACGATGAAATTTTTTCTGATTTTTCAATACTTGTTGTTCCAACTAATACCGGCTGACCTTTTTTGTTGCATTCAATTATTTTATTAGTAATTGCATTATATTTTTCTTTTTCAGTTCTATATATCTGATCATTAATATCTTTACGAAGCATTTTTTTATTTGTGGGAATAGAGACAACTGGAAGCTTATATATATCAAAAAATTCCTCTGCCTCTGTTATAGCTGTCCCTGTCATTCCAGATAATTTTTGATATAATCTAAAATAGTTTTGATAAGTTATTGATGCTAACGTTTGATTTTCCTCTTCAACTTTAACATTTTCTTTAGCCTCGATTGCTTGATGAAGCCCGTCAGAAAATCTTCTTCCGCTTAATACTCTTCCTGTGAATTCATCAATTATTTGTACTTTGCCGTCTCTAATTATGTAATCAGTATCTTTATTAAAAAGTAAATTAGCTTTTAAAGCCTGGTTGACATGATGTACTAAATCTAAATTAGCTGGGTCATAAAAATTATTATTCTTCAATATTTTTTTTTGGATTGCAAGTTTTTCAATTTTATCGATACCAGAATCAGTAAGAATTACATTTTTATTTTTTTCATCTAATTCGAAATCACTTTTTTGCAAATGTTTGATAAATTCATTTGATGTAATATAAAGAGTTGTTTTGTCTTCAAGTTTTCCAGAAATTATTAAAGGTGTTCTAGACTCATCTATTAAAATACTATCAACTTCATCAACTATACAAAAGTGATGATCACGTTGAACCATGTCTTCAAGCTCATATTTCATATTATCTCTTAGATAATCAAATCCAAGTTCGTTATTAGTTGCGTAAGTAATATCATTTTTGTAATTTTTTTTTCTATCAATATCGTTTAAATCATTTGTGATGCAGCCAGTTGATATTCCTAGATAGTTAAATACTTTACCCATCCATTCCGAATCTCTTTTGGCCAGATAATCATTTACAGTAACTATATGTACTCCTTTTCCTTCTAAAGAATTTAAGTATGCAGGTAATGTTGAAACAAGAGTTTTCCCCTCTCCTGTTTTCATTTCTGCAATTTTTCCATTATGAAGAATTAAACCGCCTGCCAGTTGAACGTCATAGTGTCTTTCACCTAGAGATCTTTTAGCTGCCTCCCTAACTAGCGCAAAACTTTCTGGTATGATTTCATCAATTTTTAAAGAACCATTTTGAGCGTTTTTTTTAAAATTAAAAGTCTTTTCTTTAAAATCTGCCTCGGTTAAAGACTTAATTGCATTCTCTTTATTATTTATTGCTTCAATAATGTTTTGAATTTTGTCTAATTCTTGTTGATTAGAGCTTTTAAATATTTTACTAAAAGTTCTTGTAAATAAATTCATTATACATCTATATATGTATTATTAATGTAAATTAAACAGCAATAATGACAATTAATATAAAAAATTTTTTAAATGATAAAACTAAATTATCTAAAATGGGGGAGTTTCAAAGCCTCAAACAAATTGAAGGCTTAGAAATGGCTTCAATTTCAGCCGATCTTTACAAAGACGGAAGAGATGATTTAGCATTGTTCTATTTTAGCAAAGGTGCAAATTATGCAACATTGACCACTTCCAATAGTATTACTTCAGAATTTATACCTTGGAACAATAATTCACACAAAAAAATTATCAAAGGTTTATTAGTAAATACAAAAAACGCGAATACTTTCACCGGTAAACAAGGGAAGGAAAGTATTGATATTCTTGCAAAAAATTTATCAAGAGTATTAACAATTAAAGAGTCTAAAAATCAAAAAGGAACAAGTGAAACAGTCAAAATAAAAGATTTAATATTTGCATCTACTGGAGTGATTGGAGAAGAGTTTCCAGTTGATCAGATAAGAGAACGCTTGCCAGATTTAGTAGACAGATTAAGGGCAGAGCATAATAAAATGTATTGGATAAAAATGGCTTCAGCAA
This sequence comes from uncultured Pelagibacteraceae bacterium, assembly GCA_902590625.1. Classification (GTDB taxonomy): domain Bacteria; phylum Pseudomonadota; class Alphaproteobacteria; order Pelagibacterales; family Pelagibacteraceae; genus Pelagilacustribacter. Next base: position 42,581 of record CACIXL010000005.1, read on the forward strand.
TCATGACAACTGACACAAAACCAAAATTAGCTTACGAAGAAATTTTAGTCGGAGATGAGCTTGTAAAAATTTGTGGTGTTGCAAAGGGATCCGGGATGATTGCACCTAATTTAGCAACAATGCTTTCATTTATTTTTACTAATGCTGACATTAATTCAAATTTACTCAAGACGCTCCTAAAGAGAGCTACGGCAAACTCTTTCAATGCTATTACAGTTGATAGCGACCAATCAACAAATGATATGGTGTCTATTTTTTCTACAAGAGCTATTAAAATTGGACAAAATATTTCCTTAAACGACAAATCAGTCCAAAAATTTGAAATTGCATTAAAAAAGTTGTGTTTAAATTTAGCGAAACAAATAGTTGTAGATGGAGAAGGTGCAAAAAAGTTTGTAACTATTAATGTTATAAATGCGAAATCTTTAGGAAGTGCAAAAAATATTGCTTTTTCGATCGCAAACTCACCTTTATTTAAAACAGCGGTAGCTGGTGAGGACCCCAATTGGGGAAGAATAGCTATGGGAATAGGAAAATCTGGTGAAATTGTTGACCAAAAAAAATTAAAAATAAAAATAGGAAATTTTATAGTTGCTGAAAATGGAAAAGTTTCTGAAACATATGACGAGAAAAAACTCAAAGAATATATGGAATGGGGTTCAATAGAAATTGAAATTAATTTGAAGCTTGGTAATGATGCTTTTAAATGTTATACTTGTGACTTCACACACGACTATATAGATATAAATGCTGATTATAGAAATTGAATGATCAAGTATAATTTAAAATGTAAAAATGATCACGAATTTGAAAGTTGGTTTTCTGACTCAAAAGAGTTTGATAAATTAAACAAAAAAAATTTACTTTCTTGTATTTACTGTTCATCAAAAACGATTAAAAAATCAATAATGTCTCCGATGGTTTCTAATATTAAAAGACAAGATACTCATTATGAAATATTAGATAAAGAACTAAGACGTGAAAAGGATCAACTTCTTAAATTAAGAAGCTATATAGAAAAAAATTTTAATTATGTCGGTAAAGAGTTTAGTAAAAAAGTGAGAGAAGTGTACTACGATAAAAAAAATAAAAAGGCAATTTATGGAACAACTACTCTTAAAGAAAGAGAAGAGTTGGCAGAGGAGGGCATAGACTTATTATCAATACCATGGGTAGAAAAGGAGAATTAATTTTTACAACTTGTTATAATATAATTTACAGATAAATCTTTTGATCTTTTCCATTTTTTAAAAAAAGGATTAAATTTTAATCCAGTTATATCTATAGTAGAAAATTTCTCTTTATATAATAATCTTTCTAATTCCTCAGGTTTTATAAACATATTCCAATCATGAGTGCCTATAGGCAGCCATCTTAAAATATATTCTGCACCTATTATAGCTTTTATGTATGAAGCAAAAGATCTATTAAGAGTAGCAGTAAACATTAAACCATTTTTTTTCAACAGATTTTGGCAAGACTTAATATACAAAGTAACGTCACTTACATGTTCAACTATTTCTAAATTTAAAATTACATCATACTTTTGAGGCTCATCTAAATTTTCAGGCGAGGTATTTAGATAATTAATTTTAAGATTATTTTTTTTAGAATGTAATTTTGCAATTTTTATATTTTTCTCAGAGGCATCTATACCAGTAACTTTAGCACCAAGTCTTGACATTGGTTCACTTATTAGACCTCCACCGCAACCAATATCTAAGATCTTTAAGCTCTCAAAAGGATTAGTTTTTTCACTAGATATTTTAAAAAATTTTTTAATATTTTCTATAATGTACTCTATTCTAATAGGATTAAACATGTGCAGAGGTTTAAATTTACCATTAACATCCCACCATTCTTCAGCTAAATTTGAAAACTTTTGAATTTCTTCTTTATTTATAGTAGTACTCATTTTGTATATAGTTTTATTTAACACTTATATCTATAATTTATTATATTACATTCTTAAATGGTTAAAAAAGTATTAAAGTTTGGAGGGACCTCTGTTGGGACAATTGAGAGGATTGAACATGTTGCCAACATTGTAAAAAATGAGAAATCTGCCGGAAATGATGTGATCGTAGTGGTATCAGCAATGGCTGGAAAAACTAATGAGCTTATACAACTCTCAAATAAAATTTCTAATACATTCAACAAAAGAGAATTTGATGTTCTTATATCTTCTGGAGAGCAAGTGACATGCGCTCTTCTAGCCGGAGCGTTATTAAAATTAAAAGTGAAATCAAAGTCTTGGTTGAACTGGCAAATACCGATCATCACTGAAGGTGAGCACTCTAATGCTAGAATTATTAATATGTATACTGATCAAATTGATAATTTTTTAAAAGAAAAAGGTGTAGCTATTATACCCGGATTTCAAGGAGTCTCAAAAAATGGAGATATCACTACTATTGGACGAGGAGGTTCTGATGCAACAGCAGTTGCTATCGCTAAGATATTTAATACCGATACATGTGAAATTTATACTGACGTTGATGGAGTATATTCAACTGATCCAAATAAAATACCAGTAGCAAAAAAAATTGAAAAAATTTCTTATGATGAAATGCTTGAGCTATCATCATTAGGAGCAAAAGTAATGCAACCTTCTGCAGTTCAAACTGCTATGATGTATGATATTCCTCTTGAAGTAAGGTCAACATTTTCTAATAGAAAAGGAACAAAAATTTTAAATCAAGAAAACATTGATTACACTAAAAGCGTTACAGGAGTGGCTTACTCAAAAGATGATGCAAAAATAACTATTATTGGAGTTAAAGACAAACCTGGAGTAGCTGCAAATATTTTTGAGCCCTTAAGTAAAGCTCAAATTAATGTGGACATGGTTATTCAAAATATTTCCTCGGATCAAAAAACTACTGATATCACTTTTACGGTAAAAAGAATCGATGTTTCTAAAACAAAACAAATTCTTAAAAACGAAAGCAAAGTAGATTATAAAGGAATTGTTGAAAATGTTAATGTTGCAAAAATTTCAATTGTTGGAGCAGGAATGGTCTCAACGCCAGGAGTTACATATAGAATGTTTAGAGCTTTAGCAGATGAAAAAATAAATATTTTAGCGATCTCTACTTCAGAAATAAAATTATCAGTTATAATTGATGAAAGAAACACTTTGGATGCTATAAAAAAGCTGCACACAGTTTTTGATTTAGATTAATATGGAAATAAGACCTCATAGAAAAATAAATAGAAAAATTACTAAAGTAATCAAAGTTGGAAACGTAAGTGTAGGAGGCAACTCTCCGATTAGTGTGCAGTCTATGACTAATACATTGACCACTGATGTGATTGGAACAATTAACCAAATTCATTCTCTAGAGGAAGCTGGGGCTGATATTGTGAGAGTTTCCTGTCCTGATGAGCTTTCAACAAAATCATTAAAAAATATAATAAAAGATGTTTCAGTACCTATTGTAGCGGACATCCACTTTCATTACAAAAGAGCTATAGAAGCAGCTGAAGCAGGCGCTAGTTGTTTAAGAATAAACCCTGGTAATATTGGAAGCAAAGAAAGAGTTATGGATATTATTAAAGCCGCTAAAAATAATAATTGCTCTATCAGAATAGGCGTTAATGCCGGCTCTTTAGATAAAACTTTACTTGAAAAATATAAAGAGCCTTGTCCAGAGGCTTTAGTTGAAAGCGCTCAGTATAATATAAAACTTTTAGAAGATAATGATTTTTTTAATTTTAAAATAAGCGTTAAATCTTCAGATATATTTTTAACGGTTAAAGCATACAAAAAACTATCAGAAATTTGTGATTATCCATTACATTTAGGTGTGACCGAGGCAGGAGGCTTGTTAACTGGGAGCATAAAATCCTCCATAGGCATAGGCCAACTTCTTATGAATGGCATAGGTGATACAATAAGAGTTTCACTTTCATCTGATCCTGTGGATGAAGTTAAAGCCGGCTATGAGATTCTTAAGTCTTTGGGAATTCGATCAAGAGGAGTAAATATAATATCTTGTCCATCATGTGCTAGACAGGCTTTTCCAGTTATAGAAACAGTAAAATTATTAGAGAAAAGATTGGCCCACATAAAAAAACCAGTAAGTCTATCTATTATTGGATGTGTAGTTAATGGGCCGGGAGAAGCTGCCCAAACTGAAATAGGTTTAACAGGTGGAGGTCAAGACAATAATCTTCTCTATCTTTCAGGAATACCTCATGAAAAAGTACCAAGCTCCAAGATAATAGATAAAGTTGTTGAACTTGTTGAAAAAAAAATAAAAGATTAATATTTAAATATGGTTCCCATAGATAAAGTCAAAGATATTTTAGGTAAGTATGTTTCTTTAGAAAAAGAACTTGCATCAGGTAATATTGAACCCAAAACTTTTGCAAATAAGTCTAAAGAATACTCAAATCTAGGTAGCATAATTCAAGTTGCTAAAGAATATTTGAACTTTGAAAAAGAAAAGAAAGATTTAGAGAATATGATTAAAGATCAATCAAATGATCAAGAAATGATAGATTTAGCTCAAAAAGATTTAAGTGAGCTAATAAAAAAAAAAGAAAAGAATGAAAATGAATTGAAACTATTCTTATTACCAAAAGATGAAGATGATAATAAAAATGCTATTGTCGAAATAAGAGCTGGAACCGGAGGTTTGGAAGCCTCTCTTTTTTGTGCTGATTTATTTAAAATGTACGAAAAAGTTTGTTCAAAGAAAAAATGGAGGCTAGATTTAATAAATATTTCAAAGAGTGAAGCTGGAGGTTATAAAGAGGTGATTTTTTCTGTTAATGGTAACGATATTTATTCATATTTAAAATATGAGTCAGGCGTGCATCGTGTTCAAAGAATTCCTGAAACAGAAACTCAAGGAAGGGTTCATACCTCTGCTGCGACAGTAGCAGTTCTGCCTGAAGTGGAAGAAGTTGATATTGAAATTAAAGAGTCTGATCTAAGAATAGATGTTTTTAGAGCAGGCGGACCAGGAGGCCAATCTGTAAACACGACTGACAGCGCTGTTAGAATTACCCATATACCAACTGGTGTTGTTGTAAGTCAACAAGATGAAAAATCTCAACATAAAAATAAAGCTAAAGCACTAAAGATTTTAAGATCTAGAGTATATGAAGCTGAAAAAAGAAGAAAAGATCAAGAAAGATCCAGCAATAGAAGAAGCCAGATAGGGACTGGAGATAGATCAGAAAGAATTAGAACATATAATTTTCCACAAGGAAGAGTAACAGATCATAGAATAAATCTTACGTTACATAAACTAGATGAATTTTTAAGCGGAGAAATTCACGAAGAAATGAATCAGGAACTTCGTCTTAAAGAACAAAGCCTAAAACTTGAAAATCTTAACTCATGAAAGTTTTTGAAATAATTAAATTTGGTTCAAATTTACTTAAAGAAAATAAAATACCAGCTCATATTTTAGACTCTGAGTTGCTCCTTGCAAAAACACTGGATAAAACTAGAGAAGAAATTTTAATTAATTTAAATGAAAAAATTAATGAAAAAAATATCAATGTATTTAAAGACCTCTTAAAAAGAAGGTTAAATAATGAGCCAGTCGCTTATATTTTAGGTGAGAAAGAGTTTTACAGCAAAAGATTTGAAGTAGATAAAACTACTTTAATTCCTAGACCCGAAACAGAGATATTAGTAGAAACTATAATCAAAATTTATAAAGAGAGGAAAATTACAATTTTAGATATTGGAACTGGTTCAGGTTGCATTATTTTGAGCCTACTTAGTTCATTAAAAAAATCAATCGGTACAGGCGTTGATATCTCAAAATACGCAATTCAGATTGCAAAAAAAAATGCTCAAAATCACAATTTATTTAATAGAGTAAAATTTTTAAATAAATCTTTTGAGGGTATATTTAGTAAAAAATTTGATTTAATTGTATCTAACCCACCATATGTAGAGAATAAAGACATTAAAAATTTGAGCGATGATATAAAAAGATTTGAACCTAGATTAGCTTTAGATGGTGGCAAGGATGGGCTTGACCTCATTAAAAAAGTTATTTACAAATCTAAAGAAATCTTAAAATACGATGGAACACTTGCCCTTGAAATTGGCAATGAACAGATACAAAAAGTTTCTAAGATATTAATTAAAAAAAACTTTAGAATTAAAAAAGTTTTAAAAGATTATAAAAACAATGTTAGGTGCGTTTTAGCCATAAATAATTAGATGAACAATAATAATAGAAGAAGAAATTTTAGGTCCAGACCTCAAAAAAATAATTTTAGAAGAAGAAGCGTTTCTCTAAACTCTAATAATTCAAACAATCTTCACAGTAATGGAAATTTGAGTTTTAGCAGAAATGGATCGATGAACAATATTCATAATGTAGAAAAGACAATGTTAAAATATCAACAACTAGCTAAGGATGCTCAAAGCAATGGAGATCCTGTGCTTTCTCAAAATTATTTGCAACATGCTGATCATTACTTAAGAAGATATAATGAACTCAATCAAAAAAGAGAAAATCCAGCAGAAAAACAATTAGAAGAAGATAAATCATTGCTGAAAGAAGATATGATTGAAAAAGAAGCTCAATCTATTTCAAGTTGAAAACTATCTTAGTTCAGCTAACTTTAAATCAATTTTAATTCTGTCTAACTCAAAATTTTTCCTATCTTCACCCTTTAAAGTTTTTCCTGAAGGTAATTTTAGTTTTTGAGAATTAACTTTTTTACCGTTTACAATTACTTCATAGTGCAAGTGTGGCCCAGTGGAAAGACCTGTTGATCCTACGTAACCAATTATCTGACCTTGTTTGACTTTTCTTCCTACTTTAATTCCTTTCGCAAAAGATTTCATGTGTGCGTAAATAGTTTCATATGTTGAATTATGTTTTATCTTTACACAATTACCACCTCCTCCACACCATTTAGCTCTAGTTACTGTTCCTGATCCTGAAGCCATTATTGGCGTACCACTTGGTGCAGCAAAATCTGTTCCTCTATGCATTTTATTATAACCTAATATAGGATGTTTTCTCATTCCGAATGAGGAAGATAAGCGCGCCCCATTGATCGGAGTTTTCATCAAAGACTTTGTTATACTTTTACCTTTTATATCAAA
>CACIXL010000006.1 GCA_902590625.1 uncultured Pelagibacteraceae bacterium
GGGAAATGCAGAGTACTTTTTTAAGGCCAAGGATAAGCACCAATTAGTAGAATTTTTAGAAGGAGCCAAAAAAAAAAATTTAAAAATAACTATTTTAGGCGCTGGATCTAATACATTATTTAGAGATAAAGGAGTAAAAGGAGCAGTTATTAAGTTAGGACAAACCTTTTCATATACTAAAATTATTGATGACAATATTCTTGATGCTGGTGCTGCAACGTTAGATCGTAAGGTCGCTAATTTTGCAAAAGACAATAGTTTAGGTGGTTTAGAGTTTTTATCTTGTATCCCTGGCTCAGTTGGAGGTGCTATAGTCATGAACAGCGGCTGTTATAAAAACGATATATCGAAAGTTTTACTATCAATTAAAGCAATCGATAAAAATACATTGACCGAGATAGAGATAAAAAAAGAGGATATAAAATTTTCATATAGAGGAACAAACTTACCAAATAATTTAATTATTATTTCTGCAAAATTTAAAGGATTAATTGGTGATAGACAAATGATTGAAAAAAAACAATTAGACTTAATTGAAAAGAAAAAAAATTCTCAGCCAAGTCAAATTAAAACTTGTGGTAGTACTTTTAAAAATTTAAGCGAAGATAAAAAAGCTTGGATGCTAATTAAAGAAGCTGGTTGCGACCAATTAACAGAAGGTGATGCAATGATATCTCAGAAGCATTGTAATTTTTTTGTAAATAATGGTAATGCAAAATCATCAGATATTGAAAATTTAATAAAAAAAGTAAAGAAAAAAGTTTACGAGAAAACTGGAGTAAATCTTGAGTTAGAGATTAAAATTGTTGGTGAGTAAAAAAAAATTTAAAAAAGTTTTAGTTGTTTTAGGAGGCACATCAGGTGAACGGGCTGTTAGTTTGGATAGTGGTAAAGCCTGCATAAAAGCTTTAAAAAAAAAAGGTTACATAGTTTCAACTTTTGATCCTAAAACAAAAAATTTTAATTTGATAAATAAAAAAAAAGTAGATGTAATTTTTAATGCATTACATGGTCGAGATGGTGAAGATGGTGTTGCACAAAGTTATTTTGAGTACTTAAAAATTCCTTATACCCATTCTGGAGTTATAAGTTCTTTTAATTCTATGAATAAAATTTATTCAAAAGAATTATTTATTAAAAATAATATAAAAACACCGAAATATGTTTCCCTAAAAAAAGTTCACTTTAAAATTAAGTCAATACTTAAGATTTTAATGAAAAAAAAAATAAAGTTTCCGGTGGTTTCAAAACCAATTAATGAAGGCTCAAGTTTGGGTGTGAATATATGTAAAAATAAAGATAAACTTTTCAGGTCGATTAATTCTTTGTTCAAAAAATATGATGAAATAATTATTGAGGAATATAAAGGTGGGCAAGAAATTCAAGTAGCAGTAATCAATGGAAAACCGATTGGAGCAATTGAGCTTATCCCAAAAAGATTTTTTTATGACTATAAAGCTAAGTACACGAAAAAAGCTAAAACCAAACATGTAATGCCTGCTAGACTTTCCAAAAAAAAATATAAGGAAGTTTTAAATATAGCAAAGAAAACTCATCAAGTTTTAGGTTGCAGAGGAGTTACAAGATCAGATTTTAAATTTCATAAAAATAATTTCTATTTATTAGAGATTAATACTCAGCCAGGTATGACAAGTTTATCTTTAGTGCCTGAAATTGCTAGTTATACTGGTTTAAATTTTGAAAATTTAGTTGAAAAAATTCTACTGGATGCAAGCACGGATCGATGAATAAACGAACAATAATTGCTTTAATATTGTTTTTAACTTTAACAACAATTACTTTTAATCATCAAATAAGTTTTTCGAAACTTAATTTAAGTGAAATTCAAATTGAGAATAATTCAATAATAAAGGATGAGGAAATAATAAAATTACTTAATCATTTTTATAATAAAAATCTTCTTTTTATAAGCAACATTGATATTGAAAAAGCTTTAATGAAAAATAGTTTTATAGAGAGTTTTAATATTAAAAAAAAGTATCCAAATACTCTAAAAATAAAAATTTTTGAACATAAACCTATAGCAATTCTTTTTCATAAAAAAAAAAACTTCTATTTAAATGACAAAATTGAAATAATTGAGTTTAGAAAAATTAAAGATTATCAAAACCTACCTTACGTTATTGGTGAAAAAAAAGAATTTAAATTATTGTACGAAAATCTTAAAAAAATTAAATTCCCTATAGAAATTATAGAAAAGTTTACTTTATTTGAGTCAAAGAGATGGGATTTGCAAACTATAGATAAAAAGATAATAAAACTTCCAAGAAGAGACTATAACAAAAATTTAAAAAATTATTTAAAACTGAAAGAAATGAAAAGTTTTAAAGAATATTTTGTTTTTGATTACAGGATAAAAGATCAATTAATTTTGAAATAATTTATGAAAACCACTGATCTTCATTTATATATCGAAATTAATAATTTTAATTTTGTTTTTTTTATTGGAAAAATGGATGAACAAAATAAATTTAAAATTTTAGATGAGTTAAATTTCCCGTTAAAAGGATTTGATTATAATAGAGTCTCAAATTTTGAAAAGGTATATGAGTCTCTTAAAGAGAATATTTATATAGTTGAACAAAAGTTTAATCAAACTTTTAAAGATGTTGTAATTATTCTAGATAATTTTGATATTTCATTTCTAAATTTAACTGGATCAAAAAAATTAAATGGATCTCAAATAGTTAGGGAAAATATAACTTATATATTAAATACAATGAAATTAAGTGTAGATGAATCAGAGGCAGATAAGACAGTTTTACATATTTTTAATTCTAAATTTGAATTGGATGAAAAAAAGATAGTAAATTTACCTATTGGATTATTTGGAAATTTTTACTCTCACGAGCTATCATTTGCTTTAATAAACTCAAATGATTATAAAAATTTAAAAAATGTATTTGATAAGTGCAATATAAGAATAAAAAAGATCTTACTTAAGAGCTTTATAAATGGAGCCAATATAATAAATAATAATAAAGATATCGATTCTTTTTATTATATTGAAATAAAAAAAAATATTTCTAAGATTTCTTATTTTGGAAATAATTCTCTCAAATCTGAGCAAAATTTTAACTTTGGATTAGACATTGTGATTAATGATGTGTCGAAAATTACTTCTTTAAGCACTGACTTAATTAAAAAGATTTTAAATGAAGTGGAAATTTCAGAGAATATGTCCAAGGATAATTACTTAGATAAAAAGTTTTTTCAAAATGAAAATTTTAGAAAAATTAAAACTAAACTTATTTATGATATTGTTGAAGCGCGTATAAAAGAGATTTTTGAAATTATGATTTATAAAAATGTCAACTATCTCTATTATAATAAATTTATAAAAAAAATTTTCCTTAAAATTGATAATGAAACTTTGCCCAACAATTTAAAAAACATTTTTAAAAATATTTTTTCTAAGTATGGTAGTTTTGATGTTTTTTTACTAGACCACTCTTATAAAGATAGTTTTTTAAATTCTGCAAATCAGCTCGTTCATTTTGGTTGGAAACAGGAGGCTATTCCTACTACTAGCGCCCCTAAATCCTTTATAACAAGGTTTTTCAAGGCAATTTTTGATTAACCTTTGATATTTTTTGAAACATTAGTTGTTTTAAGTTGAGTAATTAGAATGTGTATAAACTCAATATGTTGGAAATTTATCAAAAAACATTATCTAAGAATGTAAGTTTCAAGGGTGTAGGTCTTCACTCTGGAAAACCATCTCAAATAACTGTAAAGCCATCAGAGGAAGACTCAGGTATAGTTTTTAAAAGGATTGATCTACCTAAGAATAATTTGATTATAGCTAATTACACCAATGTAACCTCTGCAAAGTTATGCACAACTTTAGAGAATGAACATGGAGCAAAAGTATCTACAGTAGAACATTTATTGGCGGCTTTATATATAGCTGGTGTTGATAATGCATTAATAGAAATAGATACTGGTGAAGTTCCAATCATGGACGGGTCAGCAAAAAATTTTTTAGACGCTCTTAACATTTCCGAAATTGTGTCTCAATCAAAAAAAAGAAAATATCTAAAGATTCTAAAAAAAATTGAATTAGTTGACGGAGATAGAAAAATTTCTATCACACCTAATAATAAATCATTAGAAGTAGATTTTCAGTTAGATTATGAAAATAAAATAATCGGAAAACAAAAAAATACTATTGATTTTGGATTAGACGATTTAACAGATGTTACTAACTCTAGAACCTTTTGTTTATTCAAAGACATTGAAAATATTAAAAAAGCTGGTTTAGCCAAAGGAGGTTCATTAGATAACGCCATTGTTGTTGATGACAATAATGTCATGAATAGTAATGGATTAAGGAATGAAAAGGAGTTTGTTAATCATAAAATTTTAGACTTAGCAGGTGATTTTCTCTTATCTGGTTTTAGAGTAATAGGAAAAGTAACTTGCCTTCAAGGAGGACATGAGTTGACAAATATGTTCTTAAGAAAGATATTCAAATCATCATCTGCTTTAGATATTTTTGAAGTCAAAGAAATAAGAATTTCAAAAAATATAAGTCATAATCAAACATCAAAAATAGCTGTTAGTGCATAATTATAATTAAAATTTACCATTCATAATAAATTTGGTATTTAGTTATAATGTCAATTAAAATATTCTTATTTATAATTTCAACTGTATTTTTAATTTCATGCTCGAAAGAAAATATTGAGTATGAAGCAACACCAAAAGAAGATCCTTACAAAGTATATCGTGAAGCTTATGAAGCTTTTGAGAAAGGAGATTTCTTTTTTGCGCAAAAAAAATTTTTAGAAGTTGAACTTTCTACTGATAAAGTAGAGGTAGCTGCAAAAGCTGCAATCATGGCATGCTATTCGTTTTATAGTATTAATTTTTATGATGAAGCATTAGAAAATTTAGATAGATTTCTCAAAAAATATCCTGCGAATAAAGAAGCAATATACGCAGAATACTTAATTGCAATTATCTATTACGAGCAAATTGCTGATGAAACTAAAGATATTGAACCAGTTAATATTGCAAAAGACAAAATTGAAAATTTCATAGAGAAATATCCTAATACAGAATATGCTTTAGATCTCAAATTTAAGAATGATTTAATAATCAACCAATTGGCAGCAAAAGAATTATACGTGGCAAAATATTATATTTCTGTTCAAAAATGGATTCCAGCTATGAATAGATTAAAAATTATTTTAGAAAAATTTGATCAAACTATTTTTATTGAAGAAGCGTTGTATAGATTAGTTGAAATTAATTATTTCCTCGGTTTAGAAGATGAAGCAAAAAAATATGCTTCGATATTAGGTTTTAACTATAATTCAAGTCAATGGCACGAGGAGTCTTACAGGATACTAAACAAATCATATAAAATAATGAAAAAAAAAGAAAAAGAAAAAAAGGATAATTTATTAAAAAAAATTATTAACAAGATAAAGTAAATTTGAATTTTAATGAAAAACAAACTGCTTATTATCAAAGAATTTAAAAATAAACTAAAGATTTTAAAAGATCATAACAATTCTTATTTCAATCTTGATAAACCCAAAATTTCTGATGCTGATTATGATGAATTTAAAAAAGAAATATTTGACTTGGAAAAAAAGTATGAATTTCTTAAAAAACTAAATTTGTTAAATGGTTTAGTTGGATCTCCTGTATCAAATAAGTTTAAAAAAATTAAACATATCAGTCCCATGCTTTCTTTGTCTAATGCATTTAATAGGGACAATATAGTAGATTTTATAAAAAAAATTAATAATTTTTTGAACTTGAATGATCAAAACATTGAACTTATATCTGAACCAAAAATCGACGGTATATCAGCATCACTAGTTTATAAAAAAGGATTCTTAGAAAAAGGATTATCCAGAGGTGATGGAAAAATTGGTGAGGATATTCTTGAAAATTTAAAAACGATAAAAAACATACCAAAAAGGATTAATGGAAAAATCATTCCCGAATTAATGGAGGTGCGTTGCGAGATATATATAGGAAAAAAAGAATTTACTAAAATACAAAATAAATTTGCGAATCCTAGAAATGCGGCAGGAGGAACTTTAAGACAAAAAAACCCAAAAGACACAGCTAAAATTCCTTTAAAATACTTTGCATATGGCTACGGCACTATTGAGCCCCCAAATTTTTTAAAACATTCTGATTTCTTGAACAAGATGAAGGAGTGGGGGTTTCAAACAAATCCTTTAGTAAAGGTTTTAAGAGGTGTAGAACAAATAGAAAAGCAACATAAGAAAATTGAAAATGAGAGATCAAAATTAGATTATGATATCGATGGTTTAGTTTTTAAGGTTAATGACCTTAAATTACAAAAAAGGTTGGGCAATACTTCAAATTCACCAAGATGGGCAATAGCTTACAAATTTTCTGCTGAGAAAGCTGTAACAAAAATAAAAAATATTACTATTCAAGTTGGTAGAACCGGCGCAATTACTCCGGTAGCCAGAGTAGAGCCAGTAACGGTGGGTGGAGTGGTAGTTTCAAACGCAACCTTACATAATGAAGATGAAATTGAAAGAAAAGATATTCGTATTGGCGACACCATAAAAATACAGAGAGCAGGAGATGTCATACCACAAGTTGTTTCTGTTGATGTTTCAAAAAGAAAAAATGACTCTTCAAAATTCATATTCCCAAAAAATTGTCTCTGTGGAGCAGAAACTAAAAAAGAGTTTAGCAAAACAACAAAAAAACAAGATGCAGTTAGAAGATGCATAAAAGGATATGATTGTAAATTCATTGCAAAGGAAAGATTAAAACATATTGTTTCAAAAGAAGCTTTTAACATTGATGGACTCGGTAAAAAAGTTATTGAACAATTCTGGGACCTAAATTTAATAAAAGAGCCATCTGATATTTTCGATCTTGATTTAAATAAAATTGAAAAATTTGAAGGTTGGGGTGAACTTTCTATTAACAACCTAAAAAAAGCAATTTTTAATTCAAAAGAAATTTCATTAGATAGGTTAATTTTTTCTTTAGGTATTAGACATATTGGTCAAGAAAATGCAAAGATTTTAGCAGGTTTTTTTCAAACGATTGAAAATTTTTTAAATTTACTTGATTTAAAAAAAAGGAACAAATTTTTAATAAATTTAGTCGAACTAGATGGAATTGGTGAAACTCAGACACAGTCTATAGATAATTTTTTTTCGAACCAAACAGATTGTAGAATTGTAAAAAACTTAGTAAGTAAACTTAAAGTCAAAAAATATACTTTACTTAAAACTGGGGGAAAATTTTCAAATAAGAAGTTGATGTTTACTGGAGGCTTCAAAAATATGAGCAGAACAGAAGCTAAAGCTTTAGCAGAAAATAACGGCGGGAAAGTAATGGGATCAATTTCAAAAAAACTTGATTTTTTAGTTGTAGGAGAAACAAAACCAACTAAAAAAAAAATTGATCAAGCAAAAGAAATGAATATTAAAATTATTTTAGAAAAAGATTGGAATAAAATACTAAATAGCTGAGCAAACTTCTTTAAGTTCCAATTTTTCTTTTTTGTTCATATGATTTTTAAGGTTTTTGAAAACATTACGATGGTAATTATTCAACCAATTCTTTTCATTTCTGCTAAGCTTATCTTCAATAATTAGGTCTTTATCTATAGGGGCCATTGTTAAATTTTCAAAATATTTTTTTTCTTTATTCTTTTTTACATAAATTAAATTTTCAATTCTAATTCCAAATCTATCTTTTTCATAATAACCTGGTTCATTAGAAACAATCATTCCTTCTTGAAAAGAAATTTTGTTATTTTTCGAAATTGCGTGAGGACCTTCGTGAACATTTAGAAAATATCCCACACCATGTCCAGTACCATGAGCGTAATCTAAACCAATTTGTTTAAGATATTTTCTTGCACTTTTATCAATTATTGAACCAGAAGTATTTTTTTTTATTTTAAAATTTGCTACAGCTATATGCCCCTTAAGAACTCTTGTAAAAATTTCCTTAATTCTTAAATCAGAATTTTTTAGAGAAATTGTACGAGTAACATCTGTTGTACCAAATTCATACTGTCCACCTGAATCAACGAGATAAATGTCTCCCTTCTTTAACTTTCTATTAGTAGCTTCAGAAGCTTTGTAATGAATGATTGCCCCGTTTGGCCCTGAGCCCGATATAGTTGGAAAGCTTAAAAATTTAAATTTTTTATTTTTTTTTCTAAACTTAAATAATTTTTGCGAAGCACTTATTTCAGTAATATTTTTTACGTTGAAATTTTTCTTAAGCCAAATTAAATACTTAGTTAAGGCGACACCATCAATTATATGAGCCTTTTTTATATTTTTTATTTCTTTAACTCCCTTAATTGCTTTAAAAAAATAAATAGGGTCTTGATGATTGAGTATTTCATTATTTTTAAGAATTATTTTCTCAAAGTGCCAAGAACAAGAATTCTTATCAATTATAAATTTTTTCTTTTTTACTTCCAAAAGAATTTTAGTAATTTTATCAATATTTAAAAAATCAATCTTAGAGAAGTGCTTTCTTAAAGTTGGGGACGTTTTTTTTAAATTACAAAAGAATTTTATATTTTTATTTTTATCAATTAAAATATAACAAAATGGTATTGGTGTATATTTTGTATCTAAACCTCTAATATTCAGCAACCAAGCATTATTTTCACTCGCAGTTATAAATAAATAATCAGATTTTTTTCTTTTTAAATAATTTACAATTTTATCAATTTTAGATTGATATTTTTCACTGACAGATTTACTAGGTAATACAAAAAATTTTTTTTTATTTTCAATTATTTTTCTTTTCCAAATCTCGTCTATTAAATTGTTAATTAGCGGTTTATACTTACATTTAGTTTTTCCAAAAAATATAGATATTGATTTTTTTGTAAATAAATTTGGGTCAAAACCAATTATTAGTTTTTTTTCTTTTAAGATATCGACTGGCATTTTTTCTGGAATAGTAATAATTTTAAAAAAATTTCCGCTTTGTTTTTTTGCTTGCAATGTATATCTTCCGTCAACAAATAAATAATTTACATCTTTCAAAATTAATGCAAAACCAAAGGAGCCAGAAAAACCAGAGATAAAATTTAGTCTGTCACTATGTTCTGGAATATACTCATTAAAAAATTTGTCATTTTTAGGAATAATGTAACCATCAATTCGCTCTCTTTTAAAAATTTTTTTTAATCTTTTTATTTTTTCCATTTAAGTATCTTATTTTTCTTATATCTATCCCATCCAGGACTTCTATATTCTTCATCAAATTCTATTGAATTATCTTGATTGAATTCAAAGTCATTATTATCGTTTAAGTTTATTTCATTTTTTTCTACACTGCTGTCAGGTATTTCATTTATAAATCTTGATGGTAAAGCATCCATCCAGTCTCCATGATAAGCTCTTTTCATTGCAAAAGATAAATACACCTCCTTTTTTGCTCTAGTAATACCTACATAAGCCAATCTTCTTTCTTCTTCTAAAGCGAAGTCACCTTTTTCTTCTAAAGATTTTTGATGAGGAAATAATCCCTCTTCCCATCCTGGTAAAAATACCACATTAAATTCTAAACCTTTGGCAGCATGCATCGTCATCAAATTTATTTTTGCTCCTTCCCATTCTTGATCAATTGAGGTAGCTAATGCTACATGTTCTAAAAAATTTTGTAAGTTGTCATAATCTTGCATGGCTCTTAGTAATTCTTTTAAATTTTCTAATCTATTTTCATTTTCTAAATCTTTTTTATTTTTTAACATTGAGGAGTAACCAGACTCATCTAATACTAATTTTAGTAAATCAAAATGTTTCATTTTTAATGAATCATTTCGCCACTTATGGATCATATTTATTAATTGACTCAATGTAGTTTTTATCTTTGGTTTAAAATCACCTTTTTCAATTAATTTGATAATTGAGTCTTCAATACATAATTTGTTTGATTTACCAAATGTATAAATTTGATTTAAGGTACTTTCTCCAACCCCTTTTTTTGGTACACCGATGACTCTTTCTAAAGCTAAATCGTCAAATTTTTGGTTAATAATTCTTAAATAAGATACGGCATCTTTTATTTCAGCTCTTTCATAAAATTTTATTCCACCCAAAACACGATACCCAATCCCAACTTGTAGAAATCTCTCTTCAAATTCTCGTGTTTGATATATTGCTCTAACTAAAATCGACACATCATTTAAAGAATAATTTTTTTTTATTTTTCTCTCAATTATATCACTTATCCCTTGCGCTTCTTCTTTACCAGTTCGGTAACAATTTAATTTTACTAGCTCCCCTTGATTAGCTGATGACCATAACTTTTTACCCACTCTATTAGAGTTATTAGAAATTAAATTCGATGCTGTATCCAAAATATTTTTTGTAGATCGATAATTTTGTTCTAACTTAAATACTTTACAATTTTTGTAAATTTGATCAAAAGTAAGAAAGTTTTTAATTTCTGCTCCTCTCCAACTGTAAATTGATTGGTCATCATCACCTACGCAACAAATGTTTTTATTTTCATTTACTAGTAGATTTAACCATTTATTTTGAATAAAATTCGTATCTTGAAACTCATCTACTAAAATGTATTTAAAATTTTTCTGATATATTTCTCTAATATCTTTATGTTCTTCAAAAAGTTTTACGCAGTACAAAATTAGATCACCAAAATCAAAAGCATTTAAATCTTTAGTTTTGTCCTGGTATATTTTGTAAACCTTTAATATTGATTTAACAATTGAGCCTGATTTTTCAATATTTACATCTTTTGGAAATAAACCTTTATTTTTCCACTGGTCGATGTGATACATAATTAACTGAGGAGAAAATTTTTTTGCATCTAAATCTTCACCTTTAATAATATTTCGAATAAGTTTTTTTTGATCATCTGTATCAAGAATTGTAAAATTACTTTTGTAATCTAAAGCTTCAGCGTGTCTTCTGAGAAATTTTACGCTAATTGAGTGGAATGTACCCAGCCAAGACACAGCATTAGAATTGCCTTTTATATGTTGCATAACTCTGTTTTGCATTTCTTTTGCAGCTTTATTTGTAAAAGTGACACACAAGATTTGGTTCGGCCATGCTTTTTTTTCGTTTATTATATGAATAAGTCTAGTGGTCAAAACTTTTGTTTTTCCGGAACCAGCGCCTGCCACAATTAAGTTAGGACCCTCGGTGCTTAGAACTGCTTCTTTTTGTTCTTTGTTAAGGTTTTTTATTAAGTTATCTATGTTATTCATAAAATAGAATTTTCATTTATATACTACTTGTAAATATAAAAAAATGTTAAATAAGTTTTTCAAAAATATTCACAACAAGTACTCACGATTTTTTAAGTTTATTTTTTTCTTAAGATATCTATTAGCAATTTTTTTTATATCAATTTCTTTATTTTTGGTAATTCCAATATTTTTTAATTATGAAAAAAAGGAAGATCTTATAAAAAATTACTTTATAGAGAATTTTAATTTTGAAATAGTTGAATATGAAAAAATTAAATATAAAGTTTTTCCATTTCCAAGGTTAGAATTAAAAAAAGTCGAAACGAAGTTTTTAAATGCTAATACAAATCTATATATAAGCAATCTTGAAGTTTATCCAAAAATTCTGAGTATTTACAACTTTAATCATTTTGCAGTTAGTAAGATAATCTTAAACGATAATGTCGCAAATCTTGAAATTTCAAATTTCTTATTATTTTTAGAGCAATTATTATCTCAAAATAAAAAAATGTCTTTAAATGATTTAAACTTAAAAATTGTAAATAATGATAAATTAGTACTAAGACTTGAAAATGTATTTTTTTCGAATTTTGGGCATAGAAAAAATTCTATCAAAGGAAAATTATTTAAAAAAAAATTTAAAGCAGAGTTAGGTAATAATCTTAAATCTATCAAATTTAAGCTTATAAACGCAGGCATTAGCACAGATATAAATTTTAATAAAAAAAACAAGGCTGGTATTTTTAAATCTAAAATTCTTAACACCAATCTTAAATTTAATTTTAAACATGATAATGAAAAATTAAAAATTTATAATTCTTATTTTAGAAGTAAAAATCTTTCGTTTAATCATGAAAGTTTAATTACTTTTGTTCCATTTTTAGATGTAAACACAAGCTTAGAACTTCAAGAATTAAATGTTAAATTGTTAAAAAAAATCAACTTTATTAAATTTTTAGGTTTTAAAGAAGATATAAAAAAAATCAATATTAAAAATACAATTACTTATAAACCTAAAAATTATTCTAAAAGTGATATTGAAGATTTAAACTTACAAGTTGACTTAGCATACGGAAGAATTAATTATAAAAAAAAATTTTTATTTGCTAAAAATTTTTTTGAGTGTGAAGGAAATTTTAATACTTTAGAGGAATACCCGCTATTATATTTTAACTGTTCTGCATTTATTAATAATAAAAAAAAATTTTTCAAAAAATTTTCAATAAATTTTAAAAACAATGAGGATATCTTAAACTTAAAAGTAAAAGGTAATTTAAATATATTAAGTAGAAAAATTAATTTAGATAAAATAAAATTAAATGAAAAAGACTCATCAAAAGAGGATTTGAAATACTTTAAGAAGTCTTTTGAAAATATTTTATTTGATAAAAGTTTTTTAGAAATATTTAATTTAAAAAAAATAAAAAATTTTATTCTAGAAATTATTTAGGTTTTGTCATCTTTAATGGACTCATAATTTTGTCGTAATCTTTTTCTTTTATTAGGCCTGCTTTGACAACTTCCTGTTTCAAAGTAGTACCATTTTTAAAAGCAGTTTTTGCAATAAATGCAGCTTTATCATAACCAATTTTTGGAGCTAACGCTGTGACTAACATCAAAGAATTATCTAACAATTGCTTTATTCTTTTTTTATCAGCTTTAATTCCCTTTACACAATACATGGAAAAAGTTTTAGAGGAATCACTCATTATTTCGATTGATTGTAAAATATTATGAATAATTAATGGTTTAAAAACATTTAATTCAAAATGGCCATGAGAACCAGCCATAGTAATACCATTATGATTTCCAATCACTTTCACACACACCATAGTAACTGCCTCTGATTGAGTTGGATTTACTTTTCCTGGCATTATTGAAGAACCCGGTTCATTTGATGGTAGGATTAACTCTCCATAACCAGCTCTTGGACCAGATCCTAAAAATCTTATATCATTTGCAATTTTCATTAGACATACGGCTGTAGTATTTAATGTTCCTGAAAAATTTACTATTTCATCATGTGCAGCTAAAGCTGCAAACTTATTTGTTGCTGGCTTAAAGGGAATTTTTGTAATTTTACTTATTTCCTTAATAATTTTTTTGTCGAAATTTTTTCTAGTATTAAGACCGGTGCCGACTGCCGTACCTCCCTGGGCTAAATAATGAATTTCCTTTAATGAGCTCTCAATTCTAGTAATACATTTTTTTAGTTGCGATTGGTAACCTGAGAATTCTTGACCTAAAGTTAAAGGTGTTGCATCCTGTAAATGAGTTCTTCCTACTTTGACAATATTTTTAAACTCTTTTGATTTTTTTGCTAATTCATTCTCTAATAATTTTAGCGAGGGTAAAAGTTTTTCTTTTGATTTTATCGCTATAGCAATATGCATTGCAGTAGGAAAAACATCATTTGTTGATTGAGATTTATTGACATGATCATTAGGGTGAACTGGTCTCTTTGAACCTAGTTTGCCCCCCATCATTTGGATTGCTCTGTTGGCTATCACTTCATTAACATTCATGTTGGTTTGAGTACCTGATCCTGTTTGCCAAACTTTTAAAGGAAAGTGGCTGTCATGTTTTCCTTTAATTACCTCTTCAGCTGCTTTGATTATATATTTACTTAATTTTGGATCTAGATCTTTATTTTTAGCATTAACTATCGCAGCTGCTTTTTTTATAATTGCGATGGAATGAATAACTAAAGGTCTTACTAAAAAATCTCCAATATTAAAATATTTATTAGATCTTTCTGTTGATGCTCCCCAATACTTATCACCAGGGACTTTTATTTTTCCAATACTATCAAATTCTATTCTATATTTCATGAACGATTCATTGATATAATACACTCTTATTTAATAATTATAAAACATATAAAGGATAAGAAATGACTAATTTTCAAAGTGTTAAAAAGTTTATGAAAACTTTTGGTCAAGAAATAAAAGAAAAACCTAGTTTTCCAGATGATAAAATCACTTCTCTTAGGTACGATTTAATAGAGGAAGAGCTAAGCGAATTAAAAGAGGCGATGGATAAAAAGGACATTAAAGAAGTTGCTGATGCACTCACAGATATTCTTTACGTGACTTATGGAGCGGGACATGCATTTGGAATAGACCTAGATAAGTGTTTTGAAGAAGTACAAAACTCAAATATGAGCAAATTAGACTCCAATGGAAAACCAATTTATAACGATAAAGGTAAAGTAATGAAAGGACCTAACTACTTTAAGCCTGATTTAGGTAAGTTTGTAGTATGATGAAAGATAATTACTATTGGATCTTGCTAGGTGTTGCAGTTGGAATATTAATTTATCTAGGTGATAAATATATTTTTTAGGGGCGTTCTGTTGCCAGGTGCCCCGGACCCCGTTACTTAATTAACAAAGTTAATTAAGCTGCAAGTGCGTAACTTTCGTTAGCATTTGTAAATTGGCCCGTTACGTCGGAACCATCTCGTACGAAAGAATAGCTTTTAGACATCCGTCGATCCTAATTCACCCCCATAAGTTGTAAATGGTGGAGGTGGTGGGTACTGCCCCCACGTCCGTAATGTTTATTACGAAATTCGTTTATCGTCATAGTTGGAAAACCAACACTATTAATATAAAACTCTTAAGCAGAGATTCAATAAGTTATTTCAAAATGAAACTTACGCCTGAACAAAAGCAAGAAATTGCAGATCAACAAGCCCAAAAAAACTCTACAAAAAGAGTAACTTCTCCTGAGCTTGAAAAAATACTTTATGAGGCTTTACCTGTTTTAGATCATGGTTTCATAAGAGTAGTTGATTATATGGGAGATGATAGTTCTATCGTGCAGTCCGCAAGAGTTTCTTATGGAAAAGGAACAAAGAAAGTTTCTACCGATGAAGGTTTAATCAAATATTTAATGAGACATTGGCATTCTACTCCTTTTGAAATGTGCGAGATAAAATATCATGTTAAGCTCCCGATATTTATAGCTCGTCAATGGATTAGACACAGAACAGCGAACGTTAATGAATACTCAGCGAGATATTCAATATTAGATAAAGAGTTTTATATTCCAGCTAAAGATCAATTATCTGCACAATCAACTTCTAATAGACAAGGTAGAGGGGACTTGATTACAGGAGAACAAGCTGATGAAGTTTTAAAGATTTTAAAAGATGATGCCACAAGAACTTATGATAATTACGAAAAAATGCTTAATGAAAGATTTGACGGGACAACTATAGACGGAAGCAAATCAGGTTTAGCTAGAGAACTTGCTAGAATGAACCTTACTTTAAATTCATACACACAGTGGTATTGGAAAACAGATTTACTTAATTTACTTAACTTTTTATTTTTAAGAGCAGATAGACACGCTCAGTATGAAATAAGAGTTTATGCTGAAGCAATGTTAGATACCGTCAAGATGTGGGTTCCAATTACTCATTCAGCATTTTTAGATTATAGAGTGGGTGCCGTGCACGTTTCTGCTAAAGGAAAAAAAGTTATTCAACAAATGGCAAAAGGTGAAAAGATAAGTCATGAAAGTTCTGGTCTTTCAAAAAGAGAATGGAACGAATTAATGACTTCTTTTGATTTTAAAGAAAAGATTGTTTAATTTTTTCAGCTATGTTTTTAAATAATTTTGAAACTTCATGATTAGGATCAGAGTGTGTTAACGGATCACCTTTATCAGCTGAACTTCTCAAATCCTGATGAATAGGAAGATGACCTAAAAATTCTTTATTAAATTCTTTAGCGGTTTTTTCTACACCACTATCTCCAAAAATTTTATACTCTTTACCGTCATCGCCCTTAAAATAACTCATATTGTCAATTAATCCTAAAATCTTAACACCTGTTTTATCAAACATTTGAATTCCTCTTTTTACATCAAGTAAAGCAAGATCTTGTGGTGTTGAAATTATAATTGCTCCGTCAACTTTTACTTCTTGAGCAAATGTTAATTGTGTATCCCCTGTACCAGGTGGCATATCAATTATAATAACATCTCGATCTTTCCACAAAACTTTTTGTGTCATGGTTTTTATTGCACTAATTACCATAGGTCCTCTCCAAATCATGGGAGTCTGTTCGTCTACTAAAAAACCCATAGACATACATTGTACACCATATTTTTCTAATGGGACCATAGCTTTACCATCCTCACTTTTTGGTTTTTCGTTTAAATTTAATAATTTTGGAAGAGAAGGTCCGTAAACATCAGCATCAAGTATACCTATTTTTAAATCAAGATTTTGAAGTGCAAAAGCAAGATTAACTGCAACGGTAGATTTACCAACCCCACCTTTAGCACTAGAAACAAGTAAGACAAACTTAGTTCCGTTAATTGGAGTTTTAACAAATTGTTTTGGTGGTGGTTTTTGGCTCATCTTTTTACTTTATTAAACAATTTAGACATAATATCGCTCTTACATAACTTGTTTTTGGAGCAAAAGTCACTATATAAAGTGTCATGAGTTTCAAAGACAAGATATTTAATAATCAATCTCCTTGGGGTTCACCCCCTCCAGGTGGAGGCGGACGTGCACCTGGCGGAAATGGATCAGGTTCAAGACAAGATCCACCCAATCTTGATGACATAATTAAAAATTTTCAAAAAACTATTAATAAATTCTCAGGTGGTAAGTCTGGAGGTTCAAGACCAATTATAATCGGTCTACTAATTCTTCTAGGACTTTATATTGCAAGTGGTCTTTACAGAGTATTACCAGATGAGCAAGGCGTAGTTTTAAGATTTGGAAAATTTGTGAATACAACTCAGCCAGGTTTACATTATCACTTACCAATGCCGATTGAGAGAGTGCTTACCCCAAAGGTTACTAAGGTAAATAGAGTTGATGTTGGTTTTAGACCTGCCAGCGATAGTGGAAGATCTTCAGGAGTTGGAAACGTCCCTGAAGAGAGTTTAATGTTAACAGGAGATGAAAATATTGTAGATATAAATTATTCAGTGTTCTGGGTAATAAAAGATGCTGGAAAATTTTTATTCAACATTCAAAGTCCTGTCGAGACAGTAAAAGCGACTTCCGAAACAGCAATGAGAGAGGTTATTGCCAAAAATAACATCCAAACAATTTTAACTGAAGGAAGAGCAAACATAGAAGTCGAGGTACAAGAAATTACTCAAATGATTTTAGATGAATACGAGTCAGGTATTCAAATTACACAAGTGCAAACCCAGCAAGCTGACCCACCCGAACAAGTTATTGATGCGTTTAGAGATGTACAAGCAGCAAGAGCAGATAGAGAGAGATCAAAAAATGAAGCCGAGGCTTATGCTAACGATGTTATACCAAGAGCGCGAGGAGAAGCTGAACAAGTTTTACAACAAGCAGAGGCTTATAAAAAAGAAGTAGTAGCAAAAGCAGAAGGTGAAGCTAGTAGATTCCTAGCAATTTATAATGAATACAAAAATGCAAAACAAGTAACTCAAGAAAGAATGTACCTAGAGACGATGGAAAAAGTTTTGGCCGATATTGATAAAGTAATTATAGATAAAGAGTCTGGATCGGGTGTTGTTCCTTACTTGCCTTTACCTGAATTAAAAAAATCAGGAGGAAATAATTAATGAAAGGCGCTAAACTTATAATTCCAGCGATAGTAATAATTGCAGTTACTTTGTTTCAATCTTTATTTATCGTTCAAGAAATTAGTCAAGCGATTGTCCTTCAATTTGGTGATCCTAAAAAAATTGTTACTAAAGCTGGATTAAATTTTAAACTACCTTTTATTCAAAACGTCGTTTTCTTAGATAAAAGAATTTTAAATCTAGATAATGATCCAGAAGAAGTTATTGCAGCAGATCAAAAGCGTTTAATTGTGGATGCGATCGCTAGATTTAAGATTGTAGACCCACTAAAATTTTATATTTCAGTTGGAAATGAAAGAGTTGCAAGATCAAGACTTTCCACAATTATTAATTCAAGAATTAGAGGTGTGCTAGGTAAACAAGAACTAGCAACTCTTTTATCTACTGACAGAACTAAACAGATGTCGATTATTCAAAATGATGTAAACACTGAAGCTCAGAACTTTGGAATTGAAATTGTTGACGTAAGGATCAAAAGAGCTGATTTACCACCTGCGAATAGTGAAGCAATTTACAAAAGAATGCAGACAGAAAGAGAGAGAGAAGCAAAAGAATTTAGAGCACAAGGTGCAGAGATTGCACAGAAAATTAGATCAACTGCTGATAAAGACGTTACTGTAATTTTAGCACAGGCTAATAAAAAATCTGAAATTATGAAAGGTGAAGGAGATGGAGAAAGAAATAAAATTTTCGCAAACGCCTTCGGAAGAGATCCTCAATTTTTTGCTTTTTATAGAGCAATGCAAGCTTATGAAAAAGCTTTAATTGGCGGAGAAACCTCGCTTGTATTATCTCCTGACAGCGAATTTTTTAAATTTTTTGGTAAATCTATCAAACCAAATATTAAAAGATAAGTTACAAACATAAAGTGAAAGAGATAATTATAGCAATTGGATTGCTCTTTTTTATAGAGGGTCTATTCCTTGCCATTTTCCCGTCAAGAATCAAAAATATGTTGGAGATGATCAAAAATACACCAGAAAATAAATTAAGATCATTTGGATTGTTTTTTTTGATTATAGGCTTTTTAATAATTTGGTATATAAAAAATTAGATGAAACATTTTAAAAATTTATTTTTCATATTAATAGTTTTCAATTTTTTATCTTTTCAAGCTAAAGCTGTTCCAAGTTCTTTTGCTGATTTAGCAGAAAAATTAATGCCGTCAGTAGTTAATATTTCAACAACTCAAACTGTAAAAACAACAACTAATCAATTCCCCTTTCAATTTCCTCCTGGATCACCATTTGGAGAGATGTTTAAAGATTTTGAGAGACCTACAGAGAGAAAAGCTTCTTCTTTAGGTTCTGGATTTATCATTAAAGAAGATGGTATTGTAATAACAAACAACCATGTCATTGCCAATGCTGAGGATATTTTAATAAGAGTTGGTGACAAAGAATATAATGCAGAGGTTTTAGGTGCAGACCCTTATATGGATCTTGCAGTTTTAAAAATGAAAACGAAAGATAAATTTAAACCTGTGAGTTTCGGAGACTCAAATAAAGCAAGAGTAGGCGACTGGGTTGTTGCTATTGGTAACCCTTTTGGTCTAGGTGGAACAGTAACGTCCGGAATAATCTCAGCAAGAAACAGGCAAATTGGTTTAACGCGATATGAGGATTTTATTCAAACTGATGCATCAATCAACCAAGGTAATTCCGGTGGACCTTTATTTAATCTTAAAGGAGAAGTAATCGGAGTTAACACCGCAATCATTGCCCCAGGTCAATCTGGATCAATTGGAATCGGTTTTGCAATTCCAGCTAATGCAGCTTCTAATGTAATTGACCAATTAATAAAATTTGGTGAAACAAAAAGAGGTTGGCTAGGAGTAAGAATTCAAGAGGTAACAAAAGAAATAGCAGACGTTGAAAAACTAAAAAAACCAGAAGGTGCTCTTGTGGCAAGTGTTGGACAAGGTAGTCCGGCAGAAAAAGCAGGAATTAAAGCAGGTGATATTATTTTAGAATTTGACGGAAAAAAAATAAATACAATGAAAAAACTTCCTAATGTTGTTGCAAGTACTGAAGTAGGAAAAAGTGTTGAACTTAAAATTTGGAGAAACAAAAAATTAATCTCAAAAAGACTAACTTTAGGAAGACTCGAAACATCAGAGGAATTTAATGAAACAAAACCAAAAATTGTTAAAAAAGACGTAGACATCCAAAGCTTAAAAATTGCAGTAAGAGATTTAAATGAGCAGGATGTAACTAATAGAAATTTGAACAAAAAAACTAAAGGAGTTGTGATAACTGAAATTTCTAATCGAAGTCCTTTAGCTAATCTCCTAAGTGTAAATGATATAATAATTGAAGTACAGAAAACTTCTGTAAAAAATTCTAATGATTTGAATAAAATAGTTGATGGAATTTTTAAAAAAGGTGAAAAAACTTTATTGTTAACAATAATTAATAACAATAATAGAAGAAGATATCTTGGTGTAAAAATAAATTAATTTTGTCAAAAAAAATTATTCTTTTAGCAGGACCCACAGCTTCAGGAAAATCAAAATTAGCTATTCATTTAGCAAAAAAAATAAACGGAGAAATTATTAATGCTGATAGTATGCAAATCTATAAAGAGTTTTCTATTTTATCTTCAAGGCCAAGAAAGTCTGAAATAAAAAAAATCAAACATCATTTGTACGGCATAGTTTCTGTTAAAAAATATTTCTCCGCAGGCAACTGGCTCAAGGAAGTAAAAAAGAAAATTCACTTATGTTTAAAGAAGAAAAAAATTCCAATTATTGTTGGAGGCACTGGTCTCTATTTTAATACTATTACGAAAGGAATAAGTAAAATTCCAGATATAGACACCAAAACGAGAAATAATGTGAGATTTTTATTTAAAAAACTTGGATCTAAAAAGTTTTATGAGAAACTTTTAGAGCTAGATCCTAAAGTTAAAAATAGAATAAATCCAAAAGACTCCCAAAGGATACAAAGAGCTTATGAAGTAAAACTTAAAACAAAAAAGTCTTTATTCGATTGGTTTGCTAAAACGAAATCAGATTTTTTGGATTTCGATTTAAGAAAAGTTTTTATTGACATTCCGAGGATGGATCTACTTCCAAATATTTCAAAGAGAACAGAACTTATGTTTAAAGAAAATTGCTTAAAAGAGGTTCAAAAATTTAACACGATGAGGCTAAATAAAAGTTTATCAGCTAATAAATTGATAGGAGTTCAAGAAATTAATCAATTTATTAAAGACAGTATCTCATTAGACGAATGTAAAGAGCTTATCAATATTAAGACAAGACAGTACGCTAAAAGACAAAATACATGGGCTCGGGGACATATGAAGAATTGGAACAAGCTATATTCTAAAAATTTCTCAATTCTTTTAAAAAAAACATTAAAAGTCATCAGCTAAAACTTGACGGTTGGTATTTCTAGGCTAGATTGTATGAATGCCAAAATTATTCAGTGGAGCAGAAATAGTATTTAAAGCATTGGAAGACCAAAAAGTTGAATATATTTTTGGTTATCCAGGGGGGGCCGTGCTTCCAATTTACGATGAATTAAAAAATCATAAATCAATTAAACATATTTTAGCGAGACACGAACAAGGAGCAGGTCATGCTGCGGAAGGTTACGCAAGATCAAGTGGTAAGCCGGGAGTTTTATTAGTTACATCAGGTCCAGGGGCAACGAATGCAGTTACAGCATTGACAGATGCTTACATGGACTCAATTCCAGTAGTTTGTATATCAGGACAGGTTCCAACTCATTTAATTGGAACAGATGCATTTCAAGAATGTGACACAACAGGTATCACAAGACCATGTACAAAACATAATTGGTTAGTGAAAGATGTAAATGATTTAGCAGACATTATGAATCAAGCTTTTAAAATCGCAACAACAGGTCGACCGGGACCTGTTTTAGTAGATATTCCAAAAGATATTCAATTTAACAAAGGTATTTACAAAGTTAGTAAAAACAAATTAGAAAAAAAATTGAATGGTTCTCTATCTAATAAAATAAATTTAAAAGACGTAGATAATTTTATTGCGATGATAAAAAAATCATCTAAGCCTATTTTTTATACGGGTGGTGGAGTAATAAATTCAGGACCAAAAGCAAGTGATCTTTTAAGAGAACTCGTTTCATTAACTGGTTTTCCTATAACTTCCACTCTACAAGGTTTAGGTGCGTTTCCTGGTGATGATCCTCAATTTTTAGGAATGCTTGGAATGCATGGAACTTATGAAGCTAACAATGCTATGCATGACTGTGACCTGATGATAAATATCGGCGCAAGGTTCGATGATAGAATAACAGGAAAAATAGATGAATTTTCTCCAAAATCAAAAAAAATTCATATCGATATTGATCCGTCTTCAATCGGAAAAAATGTAAAAGTTGATTTAGCTATCACAAGTGATGTAACTGAACTGTTACAAGCAGTTATAAAAAGATTTAAAGAAAAAAATAAAAATTTTATTGAGTCAAATAAACAAAAAACTGCAAAATGGTGGAGCCAAATTGATAAATGGAGAGAAAAAAAATCTTTAAATTTTATAAATAGTGATGAAACAATTAAACCACAGCACGCTGTACAAAGACTGTATGAGCTAACAAAAGATCAAGATACTTTTATTACAACAGAAGTAGGACAACACCAAATGTGGGCTGCTCAACACTATAAATTTAATAAACCTAATAGATGGATGACTTCTGGAGGTCTTGGAACAATGGGATATGGTCTTCCCGCAGCTATTGGAGTTCAAATAGCTCATCCTAAAAAACTTGTAGTAGATATCGCTGGTGAAGCTTCAATTTTAATGAACATTCAAGAAATGTCGACAGCTATACAATACAGATTGCCCGTTAAGATTTTTATTTTAAATAATGAGTACATGGGGATGGTACGACAATGGCAAGAATTATTACATGATAAAAATTATTCTGAAAGTTACACAGAAGCTTTACCAGATTTTGTGAAATTAGCTGAAGCTTACGGTGCTGTTGGAATAAGAGCGAAAACCCCTGACGAATTAGATGAAAAGATTAAAGAAATGATTAATACAGACAAACCTGTAATTTTTGATTGTGTAGTAGATAAAGTAGAAAATTGTTATCCAATGATTCCTTCAGGAAAACCTCATAACCAGATGCTTCTTGGACCAGAAGATGAAAAAGAAGAAGTTTCAGACGAAGGAAAAACTTTAGTTTAATGCCTAAACCAAAATCAGCTTACAGCCAACCAACAAAATTTGGAAAAGAGGATCATCATATAATTGTTGTTTGGGTTGATAATGAAGCAGGAGTATTAGCCAGAGTTATTGGATTATTTTCTGGGAGAGGTTACAATATTGAGTCTTTAGCAGTAGCTGAAATTGACAAAAAAAAACACTTATCAAGAATAACAATTGTTACTAAAGGAACCCCTGAAGTTATTCAACAGATTAAATTACAGCTTAGAAAATTAATCCCAGTACATAAAGTGGCAGATTTTTCTAGAAATGATCCAAAAATTTTATTTAAAGAACTTGCTTTACTTAAAGTAGTTGGAGCTACAAAAAAACTGGATAAAGCGAAGAAATTATGCAAGAAACATGATGGATTAATTTTAGATAAAACAAAAAAATCTTTTGTTATTCAAGTAACTGCTTTAAGAAGAGAAATTGATAAATTAGTTGAAACATTAAAGCCATTAGGACTTATAAGTGTCTCAAGAACCGGAGCAGTTGCGATGACCAAAGGTGATGAAGTTTTTACACAATAGGAGAAAACATGAAAACATTTTACGAAAAAGACGCCGATACAAATTTAATTAAAAATAAAAAAGTTGCAATTTTTGGTTATGGAAGTCAAGGACATGCTCATGCACTTAATTTAAAAGATAGTGGTGTTAAAGAAGTTGTTGTTGCTTTAAGAGAAGGTTCTTCAAGTGTAAAAAAAGCTGAGAGCGAAGGTTTGAAAGTTATGTCACTATCAGATGCTGCTGCATGGGCGGATGTTGTAATGATGTTAACCCCTGATGAACTTCAATCAGAAATTTATAAAAATCACATTGAGCAAAGAATGAAAGAAGGAACTAGTTTAGCATTCGCTCACGGTTTAAATATTCATTTTGATTTAATTAATGCAAGAAAAGATTTAGATGTATTTATGGTAGCACCAAAAGGACCAGGTCACACTGTAAGAAGTGAGTATCAAAAAGGTGGAGGTGTTCCATGTTTAATGGCAGTGCATAAAGATAGTTCTGGCAAAGCTAGAGATCTTGCATTGTCATATGCATCTGCAATAGGCGGAGGTAAATCTGGAATTATAGAAACTACTTTTAAAGATGAATGTGAAACAGATTTATTTGGAGAACAAACTGTTCTTTGCGGTGGCTTAGTAGAATTAATTAAAAATGGTTTTGAAACTTTAACAGAAGCTGGTTATCCTCCTGAGATGGCTTACTTTGAAACTCTTCACGAAGTGAAATTAATCGTTGACTTAATTTACGAAGGTGGAATTGCAAATATGAATTACTCTATTTCAAACACAGCTGAATATGGCGAGTATGTTTCTGGAAAGCGAATCGTAGATAGCAAGACAAAAGAGAAGATGAAAGAAGTGCTGAAAGATATTCAATCTGGTAAATTTACCAAACAGTGGATGGATGAGCATAAATCTGGCCAAAAAAACTTCTTAAAAATGAGAGAAGATTTAGCTAAACATCCAATAGAAAAAGTAGGTAAAGAGCTTCGTGCAATGATGCCTTGGATTGGTAAAAATAAACTGGTCGATAAAGACAAGAATTAGCCCAATCTGACTCTTTTAATCACTTATTGAATACATAATAATTTGCAAATTCTATCTTTGATTGTATTATGAGAAACTTTTAAATAAAGTTTTAGTATGAGCGATAAAAATAGAATTATTATTTTTGATACAACAATGCGAGACGGTGAACAGTCACCAGGAGCATCGATGAGTTTGGAAGAAAAACTGCAAATATCTAGAGTGTTTGATGAACTTGGCGTTGACATAATCGAAGCAGGTTTTCCAATTGCTTCACCAGGTGATTATGAAGCTGTAACAGAAATAAGTAAAACTTTAAAAAAATCTATTCCCGCTGGCTTAGCTCGAGCAACTAAAAAAGATATTGATGCTTGTCATGAGTCTTTGAGGCACGCAAAAAATTTTAGAATACATACTTTTATTTCTACTAGTCCTCTTCATATGAAACACAAATTAAACAAATCACCTGAAGAAGTTTTAGGGTCGATCAAAGAAAGTGTTACTTATGCAAGAAAGTTTACTGATGATGTTGAATGGTCATGTGAAGATGGAACACGAACAGATATGGATTACATGTGTAAGACAGTTGAACTTGCGATCAAATGTGGAGCCAAAACTATAAATATTCCAGACACAGTTGGATACACGGTACCTTCAGAATTCAAAAAAATTATAGAGACATTATTAAATAAAGTACCAAATATCGATAAAGCTATTCTCTCTACACACTGTCACAATGATTTAGGTTTAGCAGTTGCAAATTCCTTAGCTGGAGTTATGGCTGGCGCGAGACAAATTGAGTGTACAATAAATGGAATAGGTGAAAGAGCTGGTAATGCTGCCCTTGAAGAAGTTGTAATGGCAATGAGAACTAGACACGATCTAATGCCTTACACAACTAATATAAATACAAAACTATTAAGCAAAGCATCCAAAGTTGTTTCAAATGCAACAGGTTTTCCTGTTCAATTTAATAAAGCGATTGTTGGAAAAAATGCTTTTGCACATGAGTCAGGAATTCACCAAGATGGAATGTTAAAAAATAGAAACACGTATGAGATTATGACTCCTGAAAGTGTAGGAGTTAAAAAGACCTCATTAGTAATGGGAAAACATTCCGGTCGACATGCTTTTAGAGATAAATTGTCTGATATGGGCTACGTAGACATTACAGATGATATTATTGATACAGCTTTTGGAAAGTTTAAAATCCTAGCAGACAAAAAGAAACATGTTTATGATGAAGATATTGCAGCTATAATTGATGATAGTTTAGTCACTGAAGATAATGTTATTAAATTAAAATCTTTAAAAGTATTTGCTGGAACCGGCGAACCTCAAAAAGCAGAGATGAAACTAGAGGTTTATGGCGAAGTTAAGAGCGCCTCTGAAACTGGAGACGGCCCGGTGGATGCAATATTTAAATGTATAAAAAATCTTTACCCTCATGATGTAAATTTACTTTTATATAACGTTCATGCAGTCACCGAAGGAACCGACGCGCAAGCTACAGTAAGTGTAAGAATTGAGGAAAAAGGTAAAACAACAGTAGGTCAAGCGGCTGATACTGATACGCTAGTCGCATCAGCAAATGCATACTTAAATGCATTAAATAAATTAATTATTAAAAGAACAAAAACAGCACCAGATCAAACAATCAGTGCTCAAAAATAAAAGGGGAAAATATGTTTAAAGGTTTATCAGGATTATCTTCGATGTGGTCACAAGACATGGCTATTGATTTGGGAACAGCCAATACTTTAGTAGTATTAAAAGAACAAGGCGTTGTTTTAAATGAACCTTCAGTGGTTGCCGTTATAGAAGATGGTGGAAGAAAATCCGTTTTGGCCGTAGGCGATGAAGCGAAGACAATGTTAGGAAGAACACCTGGAAATATTTCAGCTATTAGGCCTTTAAAAGATGGAGTGATAGCAGACTTCGTAGTGACAGAGGAAATGATCAAGCACTTTATCAAAAAAGTTCATAAGAAAAATGCATTTGCAAACCCTAGAATTTTAATTTGTGTACCAACAGGGTCTACCCCTGTGGAAAGAAAAGCTATTCAAGACTCAGCATTAGCTGCGGGAGCAAGAAAAGTCCAACTAATTGAAGAACCGATTGCGGCAGCGATTGGAGCAGGTTTACCAATATCTGAGGCAACAGGTTCGATGGTTGTGGATATTGGCGGTGGTACTACAGAGATCGCAGTAATGTCTTTAGGCGGTGTAGTTTACTCTAAATCATTAAGAGTTGCTGGAGATGCATTAGATGGATCAATTATTGCTTACATGAGAAAAAAAATGAACTTAATGATTGGAGACTCAACTGCAGAGAAGATTAAAAAAGAAATAGGAACAGCAATTCCATCATCAAACAATACCTTTTTAATGAAAGGAAGAGATATTAGATCAGGAACACCAAAAGAAATTGAACTTACAGAAAAAGATGCTTGTGAAGCAATAATGCCGATTTTGAATCAGATTTTAGGAGGTATCAAAGAAGCTTTAGAAAATACTCCCCCAGAATTATCTGCAGACTTAATCGATATGGGATTAGTTTTAACAGGCGGTGGCGCTTTATTAAAAAATATTGATAAATTAATTTCTCAAGATACAGGCTTACCTGTAACGATAGCTGACGACCCTTTGTCATGTGTAGCTATAGGGACAGGACGAGCTTTAGAAAATGAAGAATTATTTTCTACTATGTTATCTGAATATTAATTTATTTAAATAGATAAATGTCAGTCAGTAGAGATGATTTTAGCATAGCTTTTCGTTCAGCTCTTTTACAAAGAGGAGCAAGTCAGAAATTTTCAATATTTTCTTTAATAGTTGTAGCCTTAGTAGTTTTCTTTTTAGACGTTTACGGTTTTACTGTAGTAAAAACAGCAAGGAGCTTTATTAATGATATTGTTTATAGAGTAACTTATTTAGCTTCAGCTCCTACAAGAATATTTCCAGGTATTAATGAAGCAATAGCAAGTCATTTTAATTTAAAAAAAGAAAATGAAGAATTGAGACAAGTAATAGAGCGTTATAAATCATTAGATTTAAATTTAGAGTACATTTCAAATGAAAATAAAAATTTGAAAAAAGTTCTAGATACAGAAAGTGTTAAGAGTGTTTCAAATATAGTTTTAGCTAAAGTTTTAGTAGATCGCAATAGTCCATTTTTAAAATCAATAATTATTAATAAAGGAAGTAAAGAGGGTATTATAAAAGGAATGCCTGTAACACAGAATAAATATTTGGTTGGACGTATAGTTGAAACAAACTATCTATCATCAAGAGTATTATTGTTAAATGATTTAAATAGCAGAATTCCAGTTACATTTGATGAAAAAAGTACCCAAGCAATATTAACTGGCGGCGGAACACGTAAACCAACATTAACATATTTACCAGAAGATTATGAATTTGAAGACGATGTAACTGTTTTTGCTTCTGGAAAAGACGGAATTTTTAACGCAGGAACTCCTATAGGTAAAACAAAATACACCGGTGAGGTCGAACTATTTGTAGACCCAAATCAACTGTCATTTGTAACTGTAAATTTAATTAAACCAAGTAAGGAAATATTCTAATGGCTAAAGCAAATATAATAAATAAATTATTTGCAGCCGGTCCTTTAATTCTACTGTATTATTTATCAATTAGTGAAATGGATACAAATCTTGAAAAATTAATTGAGGTATTTTCTATAAATTTGCAAATTATAATAATCTATTTTTGGATAATAAAGCGCCCAAATTTAATGGGAACAGGGCATATTTTTTTTGCAGGATTAATTAACGATGTCGTGATGGGATTTCCATTAGGCATAAGTTCACTCTCATATCTTGTAGTTTGTTTCGTAGGTAATTATGTAAGAAACAAAAGTGTTAATACTACAATAGCATCTGATTGGTTTACATTTTTAATAGCTTTATTATTTGCAAATTTACTCTTTTTTTCGTTATTGAATAATTTTTCAGAAGTTGCAATCTCTTACGCAAAAATCGGTTATAATACTTTCTTTACATTATTTTTATTTCCTGTTTTTTGGCTTTTATTTAATCTTTATCAAATGAGCTTTATAGGATCACAGGATGCTTAGCCCAGGTTCAGGAAATACTGTCATAAAATCTAAGCTTATTAGTAGAAGAATGTTTTTAATTACTGCTGCTAAAGCTGTAGTAATGGTTGGATTAGTAGGAAGACTAATATCTCTTCAGATAAATCAAGTTACAAAATATAAGTCTTTGTCAGATAAAAATAGATTCAGAGAATGGAAGTTAGCACCCGAAAGAGGATCAATAAAAGATTTTTTTGATACAAAAATTGCATCAAGTGAACCACTTTATCAATTACATTTAGTCCCAGAAAACGCTAAGGATCTTGATAATTTGTTTGTAAGATTAAAAGCAATTTTAAATATTACTGACAGAAAAGTTTCCTATTTAAAAAGAGTCATAAAAAAACAAAAACCCTGGGAGCCTGTAATTGTTTCTGAAAATTTGAACTGGTCTGATTTTTCAAGAATAAATTTATTTTTACATGAACTTGAGGGAGTAGAACCCATTGTTTCTGTTGCAAGAACTTATCCAGATAACTCCTCCGCTCATATTTTAGGTTATGTCTCACAAATAAGTGCAAAAGATTTAAAGACAAAAGAGTACCTTCAAGATTTAGCAGTACCAGGAATGGCTATTGGAAAAACTGGACTAGAAAGAAAATTAGATGAACAAATAATTGGTAAAGTTGGTTATCAACGCTATGAAGTTAATGCTTTTGGAAAAAGAATAAGAGAAATTAAAATTGACCAAGGTCAAGCTGGAAGAAGTTTTAAAACAACTCTAGATTATGAGGTACAAAAATATACTAATGAACTCTTAAAAGATAAAGCAGCAGCTGTGTGTGTAATGGATGTTTTTAATGGGGATATTGTTTCTTTAGTTTCATCACCAACTTTTGAGCCCAATCAATTTGTTCATGGATTAGACAAAGACTATTGGGATAGTTTAATAAAAAATGACAAGAAGCCGTTAGCGAATAAAGCGTTATCCGGTTTATATCCTCCTGGATCAACAATTAAAACTTTAGTGGCTTTAAGTGCTTTAGAAAATAAAATTATCCGACCTCTAGATACTTTTAGGTGTAAAGGAAAAATAGAGCTATACGGTGAAAAATTTCACTGCTGGGAAAAAGATGGACACGGCATTGTAAATCTTAGAAAAGGAATTCAACGATCTTGCGATGTTTATTTTTATGAAGTGGCAAGAAAATTAGGAGTTGATCGTTTATCAGAAACTGCAAAAAGATTTGGTTTAGGAAAAAAAGTTTTAAGTGACTTTATCGAAGAAAGATCCGGTGTTGTACCTAATACAAAATGGAAGAAAAAATATATAGGACAAAATTGGTACTTAGGTGAGACTCTCCACTCTGGTATTGGTCAAGGATACTTCCAAAGCACACCTTTACAGTTATGTTTAATGACAGCACAAATTGCTAATGGAGGCTTTGAAATAAAACCAAGAATTATATTTGATAAAAAAAATGATAATCTTAGAAAATATTTGAAACACAAAAATGAAAATCCTAATGAACCTCTGCCGACTGACTTACTTGTATCAAATTTTAATCTTAAACCTTTATTCAAAAATCAAGAACATATAAACTTGATTAAAGATGCTATGTTCTCATCATCAAACGAACCTGGCGGAACTTCATATAGACATAGATTTGAAGACCCAAAATTCACTTTTGCAGGAAAGACCGGTTCCTCGCAGATAAAAAGATTTACCGAAGAACAAAGAGAAGCTGAAGTCAAACAAGAAAGTCTGCCTTATAAAGACAGAGACCACGCATTATTCGTAGCTTTTGCACCTTATAAAAATCCACAATATGCAATAAGTGTTTTAGTCGAGCATGGTGGATCTGGTGGTAAAGCTGCAGCACCGATTGCAAAAAAAGTAATTAAAAAAGTTCTTGAAAGACATGAACTAAGAAGAAACATTAATGATCAAGTTGGAGAGTCTGTATAATGTTTCAACCAAGGTCAATTCAATCCTCGTATAGCTTAAGGGATAAAATCGTATCTATAGATTATATTTTGGTCTTTTCTGTTTTAGTCTTGGGTATAATTAGTATGTTTGCAATGTATTCTACAGACGGTGGAGAATTTAAATATCATACCAACAGTCACATTTTGAGGTTTTTTGTTTTCTTTGGAATGTTTTTTGTTGTTTCTTTTATTTCTATAAGATTTTGGCACGAGACAAGTTATTTAATTTACATTGGAGTATTTATTTTACTGCTGGGAGTAAAGTATTTTGGATTAACATCATCAGGATCTAAAAGATGGTTAGATCTTTACTTTATGAATTTACAACCCTCAGAATTAATGAAAGTAGGTTTAATCTTATTTTTAGCTAAGTATTATCATCGTATCTCAATAGAGGGAGTTAATAGTTTTAGATATTTGCTTTTACCTATAACAGTTCTTATTGCCCCTGTAATTTTAGTTGCAACTCAACCTGACCTCGGAACATCAATTTTAATTGCTGCGGGTGGCGTGATTGTAGCATGGTTAGCAGGGGTGAGAGCAAAGTTTTTTACAATATCTGGAATTGCAATGCTTGCTTTATTACCAATAGCCATTTCATTTTTAAAACCTTATCAAAAGTCAAGAATTTTAACTTTTCTAAATCCTGAAAGGGATCCACTTGGAGCCGGGTATCAGATTATCCAATCTAAAATTGCTATTGGTTCCGGAGGGCTATTTGGAAAGGGTTTCTTGAATGGATCTCAAAGTTACTTAGATTATTTACCAGAGAAACATACAGATTTCATTTTTACACTATTTTCAGAGGAATTTGGGTTCTTTGGTTCATTATTTATTTTGTTTCTTTATGCATTAATTCTCTCAAGAATTATTCGAATAGGTCATATGACTCGTAGTAATTTTGGTAAGTTATATTGTTATAGTTTTGCTACAGCCTTCTTTATTTACGTTGCTGTTAATATGATGATGGTTTTAGGTTTACTACCTATAGTAGGGTCTCCTTTACCAATCATGTCATATGGCGGATCTTCAATGATGGCAATCATGTTTGGGCTTGGAATAGTCATGTCTTGTAAGATATATAAAGACGTTCCAGTCAATTAATTCAAAGCCTAAAATGATCGATTTTTATTAAAATTAAAACTTGTATATTTTTCAAATTGATGATTAGTTAATTAAAAAATTATGTTTGGTGATAAGAAAATAAAAATCAAAGATTCAGAAAGATCACTTATAAGTGAAACCGTAAGCATAGAAGGAACTATTAACAGTTCAGGGGCTATCGATGTTGCTGGATTAGTCAAAGGTCCAGTTTATTCAAAAGAGTTGATCGTAAGAGACACAGGCTCAATAACAGGCTCGATTGAGGCTGATGACGTAGAAATTCACGGTCATTTAGATGGAAAAGTTTCAGCTCAGAACATAGTAATAGGTGCAACAGGCACAGTAAAAGGTGACATTGAGTTTGGTAGCAATTTAAGAACAGAGAACGGTGCTGATATTGATGGTTACATCAAAAAAACTAACAGTTCTAAATCAAAGTTAACAGGAGACTTCTTATTTAAGAAAAAAGATAAGAAAGAAACATCTGAAACTGAAGAAAGACCAGATGTAGTTAATAAAGAGGCTATAGCCTAATCTACCGCACTACTATTTTTCAATACATTGCAATATAATTTCGTAATGGGAAATTATAAGTGTAAATCAGTTGGCATTGTTGGATCTGGAATTCAGGGCGTATGTATTGGATTACAATTAATTAAAAAAGGAATACCCGTGACTATGTTTGACAGACACGATCCTTTATCAACCGAGTTTAAAGCCGCCTCATATGGTAATGCTGGCCACTTTTCTCCTTACGCTGTTTTACAATTTAATCGTCCGGATGTTTTATATGATGTTCCTAAAATGCTTATGAGTTCTTACGGACCACTTGCACTGAAATGGAACTATATTCCAAAAATGATTAATTGGTTTTTACATTATTTTAAAAACTGTAATCATCGATCAATGATGCATACCGCAAAAAATATGCATCAAATTTTAAGCCTTTCAAATGATGCTTATGAGGAAATTTTTCAAGAGATTGACACTACAGGATTAGTTGAAAAAAGAGGTATTATTTATATCTGGACTAATAAAAATATGAAAAGCAGAAATTTAGAGATTAATGTACGTAAGGAACTTGGTATCGAACAAAAACTTCTTACGCAAAAAGAAGTTTTGGATTTAGAACCAAAATTACAACCTGTTTTTGATGCTGGAGTAATCTATGAAAGTGCAATGCATGCAAGAGATCCACACGGAATTTTAAAAAAAATATTCAAATTATATTTAGAACGTGGAGGAAAATTTGTGCAAGCTAATGTTAAAAATTTAGAGCAAATAAATATGAATGAAACAGTAATTAGATCAGAAAATGAAGAATATAAGTTTGAAAAAACTGTAGTAGCTTCTGGAGCTTTTTCGAAGTCTTTAACTGATCAGTTAGGTGAGAATATACCTCTTGATACGGAAAGAGGTTATCATGTTCATTTTAAAAAAAAAGAACACCTAATCAGCCGTCCTGTAATATTTTTGGATAGAGGTTTTGGTATGACACCAATGAATCAAGGTTTAAGAGCTGTAGGAACTGTGGAATTAGGCGGTCTAAAAAACCCGCCTTCTAAAAAGAGGATCGATTATATTATTAAATGTGCAAAAGAACTTTTGCCTGAATTAGGTAAACATGAGGATGAATGGTTAGGTTTTAGACCTACACTTCCAGATTTTTTGCCTATTCTTGGACCCTCTTTAAAGAATAAAAATATAATTTATGCTTTTGGTCATCAACATTTAGGCTGGACATTAGGTGCCATAACGGGCAAAATTATCTCTAAAATAGTTGCAGGAGAAAAAACAAATCTAGATTTAACTCCATACAGCTCAAAACGGTTCAATTAGGAAATTTTTGTCAAAAAATTATTTAGCTTACACTTTTCTTACTTTAGCAGCTTTATTTTGGTCAGGAAATTTTATTATCGGTAAATTTGCAACCTTATTCGAGGTCCCACCACTGACCTTAAACTTTTTAAGGTGGGTCATGGTATGGTTTATATTGATACCTTTCACAATTAAAGAAATTTTAGCAAAGAGAAACTATATTAAAGAAAACTTTTTAATAATAAGTTTTATGGGTATATTAACAATTAGTACTTTTAATTCGGTTGTTTATTTTGCTTTAAACTTTACGCAAGTAATAAACGCAGTTTTAATGTTAGCAGCTATCCCGCCAGTGATAATAATTTTCTCATCGATTATGAAAATTGAAAAAACGAACATATTTCAAATATCTGGATTAATTTTATCTATTTTTGGAGTAGGAACAATTATTTCAAATGCAGACATTCAAAAAATAATTTCTTTAACTTTTAATATTGGTGATATATGGATGCTAGTTTGTGTTTTAAGTTGGTCATTATATTCAACGTTATTAAAAAAAAGTAAGCTTGAATTATCTCAATTTTCTTTAATTCAAATAATGGTCACTGTAGGATTAATATTTTTGTTTCCACAATTTTTATATGAAAAATCAATAGGACTAGATTTAAAAATAAATAAAGCCTTCATCTTTATTTTAACCTATGTAGTTATCTTTCCTGCAATTGCAGCATATTACTGTTGGCAGAAAGCAATAGAACTTATAGGACCCAATAGATCATCTATGTTTATTCAACTAATGCCTTTATTCAGCGCAGTCATGGCTATAATTATTTTTAATGAAAAATTTGAATTATATCATTTTGCTGGAGCAGTTTTTATAGTATCTGGTATTTATTTATCAAATAAAAAAATCAATGATTAAAGTTGCAGTTCTAGACGATTATCAAAATGCTTTTCAACAAATTGTTGAGGTAGAAAAGTTTAAAGATAAATTTAATTTTAAAGTTTTTAATGAACCTTTTTCAGATGAAAAAGAAGCTATCGTCGAACTAGAAGATTATGAGGCTTTATTTATCATGAGAGAGAGAACCCCAATGACTAAAGATCTGATAGAAAGTTTACCTAAATTAAAATTCATAATGACTTCAGGAATGAGAAATAAAGCGATTGATTTAGAAACAGCAAAGAAAAAAAATATTATTGTTTGTGGTACAGAAATTAATTCTAATCCTGCAGCTGAGGTAACTTGGGCTTTAATTTTAGGGCTTTATCGAAATATGAAACAAGAAATTGATAACATGTTCCAAGGTTATTGGCAGACAACTGTCGGTTTTGAATTAAAAGGTAAAATGTTAGGTTTAATTGGACTTGGAAAAATTGGAACTCAAGTAGCTAAAGTTGCAAAAGCTTTTGGCATGGAAGTTTGTGCTTGGAGTGAAAATTTAAATCTATCTCTTGCAAATGAGATAGGAGTTTTACCTATGAGTAAAGAAGATCTATTAAAAAATTCAGATATCATATCAATTCATGTTGTTTTAGGTGAAAGATATAAGAATCTGATAACGAAAAAAGAATTTGGAATAATGAAAAAAACTTCTTTCATTATCAATACTTCAAGAGGACCAATCATCAATGAAAATGATTTAGTTGAAGCTCTAAAAGATGAAAAAATTGCAGGGGCAGGTTTGGATGTGTACGATAAAGAACCACTTCCTCAAGATCACAAATTGAGATTTCTTCCAAACGCATTGCTTTTGCCACATATCGGATATGTTACTGCAGAGAATTACTCAAAGTTCTATAATCAAATGATTGAGAATTTAGAAGCCTGCTTAGATAATAAACCTTTAAGAGTTATCTCTTAAACTTTATTCACATATTATTTTTTGATAAACTCAAATTGACCAAGTGATTTGTTTCTTATTAGATAGTTACTGATAATGGTGCTGTGAGGGAAATAATGAAAAAAATAATAAGCTTAATGCTTACACTAATTCTTTTAACTGGTTGTGCAGAGTCTTTAGCATTATTAGGACCCGCATCTACATCAGTAACCGGAGGAAATTTAGCTCAATCAGCGGCATCTTCAGCAATTAGTTTTGGAGTAAAAAAACAAACTGGAAAAACTCCAATGGAACATGCAATGGTATATGCTAAAAAACATAACCCTGAAATGAAGAAATCTAAATGTTTAGAATTTTTAGACTCAACCGAGTCAGAAATTTGCGAAGCAATTAAAAAGAATATTCTAGAAACAAAAGATTATTTCATTAATAAAAAAAGAATACTCGTAAGATCTAAAATAGAAAATTTAGCAAGAGAGTCAGTTATTTATAATAGAAGGTAATCCTAAGCTCTTCCAGCCAGGATCTTCACCATTTCCACTAAAACCATCAGAAATATTTAAAGTTTTATAACCTTCATTTGATAATAAGTTAGCAGCAATAATCGATCTTCCTCCCGCAGCGCACATTACAAGAACTTGATTATCTTTTCTTATATTTTGTTTCACATTATTTAAAAAACTCGGATCTTGTGAAATAGTAATGAAAAAAGTTTTTATTCCAAAATCTTTTGTGTCTGGTTTACCAACTGTTTTCCATTCTTCTTCTGTTCTAACATCTAGCAAAACAGTGTTTGAATTATTTTCTAAAAATTTTTTTATTTCTGATGATTTGATTTGTTTGATCATTGAGTGGCCCCAATATAAATAATTGAGACCACTAAATCAATTATTAAGCAGCTAAAGCTTGCTTAATGTCCGCAATGATATCATCAGGATGTTCGATACCGATTGACAGTCTTACGTAGCCTGGTGTTACACCTGCTGCTGCTAACGCCGCATCATCTAATTGACTATGCGTTGTAGTAGCTGGGTGAATTGCTAAACTTCTAGCATCACCAATATTAGCAACGTGATATAACATCTTTAAATTGTCGATGAATTTAGCTCCAGCTTCTTTTGTGCCCACATCCATTCCAACTAAAGAACCATACCCACCTTGCATATATTTTTTAGCTCTTTCTTTAATCTCACCTTGGTGATTAGTAGGATAGATTACATTCTTAACTTTTTTCTGTGTTTCTAAGAAAGATACAACTTTCTCTGCGTTACTGCAGTGTTGTTTCATTCTTAGAGCAACTGTTTCCAAACCCTGAATGATTTGAAAAGCGTTAAATGGGGCTAAAGGAGCACCTAAGTCTCTCAATAAAACCACTCTCGCTCTTATTACGAAAGGAATGTTAGCTCCTGTTAATTGAGGAACTGCGTCTGCCCAAATAGCACCACCATAACTTTGATCTGGCTCATTTAATAATGGTTGTCTTTTTCTGTCTTTAACCCAGTCAAAGTTTCCACCATCAACAATTATTCCACCAATTGAAGTTCCGTGACCGCCAATGTATTTAGTCAAAGAGTGCATTACAATAGCTGCTCCATGAGCTAAAGGTTTACAGATAACTGGTGAAGCTGTGTTATCGATTATTAAAGGAATACCTTTTTTTCTACCGATATCTGAAACTTCTTTGATTGGAAACACACGAAGATAAGGATTTGGACAAGACTCACCGTAGTAAGCTCTTGTCTTATCATCAGTAACTTTTTCAAAGTTTTTAGGATCTGCAGGATCTGCAAACCTAACCTCAATACCTTGTTGTCTTAAAGTATTTTTAAATAAGTTGACTGTACCTCCATATAGATCAGTTGAAGCAACAATATTGTCCCCAGCTTGTGCTAAGTTTTGAATGCACATCGCAGATGCTGCTTGTCCTGATCCTACAGCACACGCTGCTACGCCACCTTCAAGTGCAGCAACTCTTTTTTCAAG
Source organism: uncultured Pelagibacteraceae bacterium (assembly GCA_902590625.1). Classification (GTDB taxonomy): domain Bacteria; phylum Pseudomonadota; class Alphaproteobacteria; order Pelagibacterales; family Pelagibacteraceae; genus Pelagilacustribacter. The sequence continues at coordinate 37,361 of CACIXL010000006.1, forward strand.
CACATCAACTGTTGGGTTCATGATACGTGTATAAATGTTACCAAACTCCTTAAGTCCAAATAAATTTGCAGCAGTTTCTGCATTTTTAAATTGATAAGAGGTTGTTTGATAAATCGGAACTGCTACTGACGTTGTAGTTGGATCACTTCTGTAATCACCACCATGCAAGCCAATAGTTTCCGGATGTTTAAAATCAGCCATTGATTTTCCCCCTTACTGTTTCTCTTACTGTCTCGTTCATTTTTTCTCCGTTTTTCTGGAAAAGAATGAACGAAATTAATTCTGTTCATCTTCTCCTTTTTAGTACTTCGGCATATGCCAGGTGTACAATATGGTTCAAATACCCGGTTTAATTTTAGTTTATTCCAAAAAAAAACCACCGACTAAAGCGGTGGTCATGCGACTTGAACGCTTTAGCTGGATTTATTAAGCGCCCGCAAGTTGTCTTAACTCGGCGCTATGTGGTTTATATCAATTTAAGGATGTAGATGTCAACTATAAATTTTTAAGAGTTTTAAGCTCTAAAATATTACCGTGTGGATCTTTAATAAAGAAAGTTTCTTGTTGTTCTTTTCTACCCTCAAATCTAGTGTAAGGCTCGTCTAAGTATTTAATATTATTTTTTTTCAGGTTTTCTTTAATTGTATTAAACACTTCTGGATTTAAATGTACTCCAAAATGAGGCACTGGAACTTTTCCCATATCTACGTCATGCTTTTCATTTGGTAACTTCATTTCAGTTTTATGAAGGGTTAACTCATTTCCCCAAAAATCTACATCAACCCACTTATCTCCTTCACGATTTCCTAATTTACACCCCAAAATATCAGTGTAGAATTTCGTTGCAGTGTCTAAATCGCCCGCGGGTATTGCTAAATGAAATGCGTTACTCATGCCATTTTATATACATTCTTCTTTAAATTTTACAAGTAGTCATTATATATAAACTATGAACGAATACTTAGAATCAATAAAAAAAAGAGATCCTGCGGCAAAATCAATATTAAGTATCATTCTCACGTATCCAGGAGTTAAAGCAGTTTTACTTCACAAAATTGCAAATTTTTTTCACATTGCAGGCTTTCATCTTATTGCAAGAATTATTTCTCAAACTTCCAGATTTTTTACAGGAATAGAAATTCATCCAGGTGCAAAAATTGGTAAAAATTTATTTATAGATCATGGTATGGGTGTTGTTATTGGTGAGACATCTGATATTGGTGACAATGTAACTATTTATCATGCGGTAACCTTAGGCGGTAGCTCACCAAGTATAGATAGCGAGAGACAACGCCACGAAAAAAGACATCCAACAATTGGAGATGAGGTTGTTATTGGATCAGGCGCACAAATCATTGGTCCAGTTATAGTTGGTAAGTTTGCAAGAATTGCAGCTAACGCTGTTGTAGTAAAAGATGTACCAGAAAATGCTACCATGATAGGTGTTCCTGCAAAAGCAGTTAAGTTGGAAAACAAAGGCAATTTTAGACCTTATGGCGTAGACGATAAAGTTAAAGATGAGTAATAAAAACTGGGACCCAAATTTAACTCCGGAACAAAATTACGTATTAAGACAAGAAGGAACAGAGTCTCCCGGTAGCAGTTCTCTTAACAACGAAAAAAGAGAAGGGTCTTACCATTGTGTAGGATGTGGAACAAAACTTTTTGACTCAAGCACAAAATATGAAAGCGGATCTGGTTGGCCTTCTTTTTTCAAATCTTTACCTGATGTTTTTGAGGAAAAAACAGATATGCACATAGGTTACCCAAGAACAGAATATCATTGTAAAAAATGTGGCGGTCATCACGGCCACGTGTTTGAAGATGGCCCAAAACCCACTGGAAAACGCTATTGCAACAATGGCGTGTGCTTAGTTTTTAAACCTAAGAGTTAAATAGTTATTAACAAACCAATTAAGTGTTTTAATACAACCTAGCAACAAATTAAATTATGTGATGTCATGTCCTCTAGACCAAGGCTACATAAATTCGTAAGATTAACATTTCATCCACCATGAAGAGTAACATTATTTCCCTAATACTAAGTCTTTTCTTTTTTCTTTTTACATCACAGTTAAACGCATCAGACCAAGCTTGGAATATAGCTCAGGAAGGAAACAAAATTATTTTAATTAGACACTCATTAGCTCCAGGCGGGGGAGATCCAGCAGGCTTTAAAATTGATGATTGTAAAACTCAAAGAAATCTTAGTAAAAAAGGTATCAAGCAATCCAAAAAAATTGGAAAATTATTTAAAAAGAATAAAGTTCATATAGATCAAGTTCTAAGCAGTCAGTGGTGTAGATGCAAAGATACCGCCAAATATGCTTTTGGTGATTATAAAGAATTTACTGCATTAAACTCTACTTTTCAGTCACCTTATAATAAGAATGAGGGAAAACAATTAAAGGAGCTTTATAATTTTGTAAATAAATGGGATGGAAAAGGTAAAAATTTAGTATTGATTACTCATTATAGTATAATCACTGCTGTAACGAATGCAGTGCCAAGCTCAGGGGAAATAGTAATTGCTGATAAAAATTTTAAAGTTTTAGGCACAATTCAAACTGATTAATTAAAAATATAGCAAACTATTGCAATAATTATCAAATATTCAATAACTGTTTTTATTTTCATTAAATTTTCTTTATTTTCAAACTTTGAATTGATGAAAATACTAATTCGCCCAAAAGTTAATTGAACAAGTACAATTATAAAACCTATTCCAATTAAAACATAGTAGAATTCAAATTGTTTAAAACCATAGAAACAAGCAGCAACAAAAGTTAACCACGAAACATTTGAAACAAATAATGTGATTAAAAAACCAGATCCTTTTTTAAATAAACTCTGAGTTTTAATAAAAGAATAAGACCAGAAAAGTGTAAGTAAAAATCCTAAATATTTTAATATCATTTATTTAAATATTTTTTCTATCATTTTTTCCCAATTTAAAGAGGTGGTTAAAATTTTATCTAAGCTGTTCATTTTTGGAGACCAATTAAATTCATTCAAAAATTTGGTATTATCTGATACAGAATATTCAGTATCTCCTTTTCTTCTTGGACCATATTTAATATTAATTTTTTTATTTAGTATTTTATTCATCGAACTTATTACATCACCAATAGAAAAACCGGTTCCATATCCACAATTATATATATCAGTCTTATTGTTTTTTATTAGATTATCAGCGGCTAAAACATGCATTTCAGCTAGATCGGATACATGAATATAGTCTCTTATAGTAGTTCCATCTTTTGTTTTATAATCATTTCCATTGACAATCAGTTCCTTGCGTTTTCCTGTAGCAACCTCACATATAGCTTTTATTAAATTATCAGGGTTAGTAATTAATCCCGATCTATTTTTTTTATCTGCACCAGCAACATTAAAATATCGAAGTATTATTGCGGAAATTTTATTTTCTTTAGATAAAGAAATTAAATGATTTTCTAATTTATATTTTGAGTCAGAGTAAGGATTTAATGGATCTTTTTTATAATTTTCCGGAATATTTTTTTGAGTAGAGACATTACCATAAACCGAACCAGTGGATGAAAAAATGAATTTATTTAAGTTGTTTTTTATACATACGTCAAAAAACTTTTTTGGTTTTTCAAAATTATTTTCATAATATTTCTCAGGAAATTTAGTAGACTCCCCAACTCTTGTGTAGCCAGCGAAATGCATAACTAAGTCAAATTTATTATTCTTAAGAAAATTTGATATTTTCTTTTCATCTTCAATATCACATTCTAAAAAATCAGCTTTGACAGGTAATAATTTTTTTGAACCACTAACTAGATTATCTATGATAGACACCTGATGACCTTTATCAAGTAACTCCAAACTAACATGACTGCCAATATATCCAGCTCCTCCTGTAAGTAATATTTTCATTTCTATTAGTATTCTAGGTTATATTTACTACCATGTTTTTTAAAATCAATTATATTCTAACATAAGAATTTGATTGTAATTTAAAACAATATAAAATTTTATCACTTATATGTATTTTAAAATTTTAAGAACACACCATTGGTTAAAAAACTTATTGATTTTTTTACCAGTTTTTGCTGCTGGCTTATTTAGCATAGATTATTTAATATTAGGCCTACCAGGTTTTATTATATTCAGTATAACCGCTTCATCAATTTACATTTTTAACGATATTGCTGATATTAAAAAAGATAAAAAACATCCTACTAAAAAAAATAGATTAATAGCTCAAAACAAGATTTCAATTAACACTGCTTTGATAACTAGTTTCATTTTAATAATTTGTGCTTTAGTTGGAGCCTATTTTTACAATGTTTTAAATTTTATATTAATTTATATTTTACTAAATATTTTTTATACGTTTTTTCTTAAAAAAATTAAAATTATTGATTTAGTTACTTTAACTAGTTTTTATATAATCAGAATATTCTATGGTGGATCATTTTTTGAAATAGAGATTTCATTGTGGCTATTTATTTTTAGTTTTTTTTCATTTATCTCACTATCAACTATAAAAAGATTAAATGAAGTAAAAAAATATAAAAAAAGTGTTAATATTTATATAAAATCTGACGAAAATTTTTTGAGCATTCTTAGTGTCACAGCAGGGTTGTTATCAGTTTTTGTATTAATTTTTTATTTTCAGGACTCTAATGTTGAAATAATAGTGAGCAATAAAATATTATTATGGATAAGTTTTCCTCTTTATTTTATTTGGATTACTTTAATGAATTACTTAGCAATTAATGGAAAAATGAATGATGATCCTTTAGTACATGCAATAAAAGATAAGACAAGTCTTATATTAATTTTTTTAATAACTTTTCTTATATATTTAAGTCAGACAATGAAAGCGAGTTTGTTTTAAATGATTATAAGTGGCTGGGGTAGGCACCCAAAAGTAATTTGCAAAGTTGTTAAACCTAAAAATATTCAAGAAATTAAAAGATCAATGAAATTTAAGTGTATCGCTAGAGGAAATGGAAGATCTTATGGTGATTGCTCATTACAACCTAAACTAACTATTGATACCAAAAATTTTAAAGAGATTTTAAAATTTGATAAAAAAAAAGGAATTGTAGTAGTACAACCTGGAATTCTTCTAAAGGATCTTTTGAAATTCATTGTTGCTGAAGGATGGTTTGTTCCAGTTACTCCAGGAACTAAATTTGTAACGATTGGAGGTATGGTTGCTGCAAACGTTCATGGAAAAAATCACCACAATGATGGAGGAATAATCAATTTTCTTAATTATATAAAAGTTCTTAATCATAAAAAAGAAATGATTCTATGTTCTAAGAATAAAAATAAAAAACTTTTTTATGCAAGTGTTGGTGGGATGGGTTTAACAGGCATAATCACAGAGGTTTCTCTAAAGCTTAAAAAAATTTTCAACTCATATATTGACCAAGAAATTCAAATCGAAACATCCATAGAAAATTTACTTAAACTTTTAAAGAAAAAATCTAAAAAGAACTATTCTGTAGCATGGGTAGATCTGGCAAATTTTTCATCATCTAAAGTAAATTCTATAACCTATTTTGGTGATCATTCAAAAAATCCAAATTTCAAATTAAAGGTTTTTGAAAATAAATTTTCAAAATTACCTAACTTATTTAATTATTTAATTTCCATGATTGTTATTAATTCTTTAGTTTTAAAAATTTTTAATTTTATCTACTTTGTGAAAAATAAGTATTTTTTTAAAGAAAGTACAATTAATTATAATAAGTTTTTTTATCCTTTAGACGGCCTTAAGAATTGGAATTTACTATATGGATCAAAAGGTATGATTCAATATCAATTTATTTTACCTGAGCGAACGTCTTTAAAAGGATTAAAAAAAATAATTAGCTTCATTAAAAATAATAAAATGTACTCATACTTAACAACTTTAAAGTTTATGAAAAAAGATCCAGGCAATCTAAGTTTTCCGATCAAAGGTTTTTCAATGACATTAGATTTTCCAGCAAGTGAGAAAAATTTAAATTTAGTCAAACATTTAGATAAGATAACCGAGGAGTTTAAAGGTAGAATTTATTTGGCTAAAGATGCTAGAATGAGCAGCGATTTTGTTAATAAACAATACAACATAAAAAAATTTAGTAATTTTAGAGCTAAAATTAAAAAGGAAAATTATTTTTCTTCAATACAATCCGAAAGACTGAAAATTTAGAATGGACAAATATAACACTATTATGATTTTAGGAGCTAATTCAGATATTTCAAAAGAGTTAGTTTTAATTTTAAACAAAGAAAAAAAAATTAACAAAACAATTTTAATTAGTAGAGATATTTTAAAACTTAAAAACATATTAAAAGAGAAAATTAATTTAGATAATTCTTATGAATTTAAATCTTTAAACCTTGAAAATGATGATGAAATAAGAAGTTATTTAAGTGATATTAAAAATTTTCCTGATTTAATTATTAGTTTTATTGGCGAACTAGGCACAGAACAAGATGCTGTTAAAAATATAAAAAGAACTATTAATATTAATTATCTTTTACCTTCGAAATTTATTGAGCTTATAGGCGAGCAACTTATTTTAAGAAAAATGAAAAATTCTAAAATTGTTGGCATCTCATCAGTAGCAGGGCAAAAAGGTAGAAAAATCAATTATCATTATGGTGCTTCTAAAAGTGCTTTATCTACTTTTTTATCAGGATTTAGACAAAAACTTGCAACAGAAAATATTAGTGTTTTGACTATTGAATTAGGTTTCGTAAAAACAAAAATGACTAAGAATATTCCTTTTCCTAGTTTTCTCACTGATAACGCACACGAGGCAGCTAAAAAAATATTAAGTGCCGTATATTCATCTAAAGAAATTTATGTGCCTATTAAATGGAAAATTATAATGTTTTTAATAAAATTAATACCAGAAAAAATATTTAAAAAATTAAACTTTTAGTTCTTCACTTTTAAAATTATATAATTATATTTTTCGTCTATCTTAATACTCTCAAAAATTTTTTGATTAGCTATACATGGGCTTGCAGAATAAACACAATCATATTTTTTATTAGAAAAATAAATATTATCTGAATTGGCTATTACAAAATTTAGTTCTCTATTATTATTTATCTGTACATTTAAGTTTTTAACTTCATCTTTTGCAAATTTTGGCTGAAGAGATACTTCAGCTGTCACGCTTTCAGATTTATTAATTACACGGTTAAAATTTTTTAAAGTAAAAATTATTGATAAAATTATAAGCATAATATTCATCGATTTATATAACATAATTTTTGATATTAATTTTCTTAACAAATGAAAGGCGTATAAAATTATAGAAAATAATATGTATGTTAAATATCCTAAAAAAAATCTACCGTCTGGAATTTTCAATATAATTATTAACAAAGAAACAAGATTTAAAATTAATAAAAAAACTAATTTATTATTTTTACATTCATTATTTAAATTAGCTTTAAAATTTCTAGACAGAATTAAGCTTAATAATAAAGTTAAAAATATAAAAACTAAAAATAGATCAAATTTTTTAGTAATATTTTTATAAAAACCTTTTTCAAAGTAATTCTTCAACCAATTAAAATTTTTTAAATAATTCTCTTTATCAAAGATATTTGACTCACCTTTGTGAAAATAACCCTTTTGAAGAAGCTCTGTAAATTGCGACGACTCTTTAGCAGAAATTAAACTATTTGATTTTGAACTATACCAACTGAGTTTTTCTACACAGGTAAACTGAACCGGATAAATTAAACACCCACTTACAAAGATGTTTTTTGCTAACCATAGCAATAACACTATAATTGATAAAAAAGGAAAAAATTTAATTTTCTTAAATAATTTTTTTTTAAAAAAAAAATATAATGGAATAAAAATTGAAAAAATTTGAGTAGTTTTTATAAAAAAACCAAATAGGGCAACTAAAAAAAATTTATTTGAATTTTCAAGATTAGAAATTTTTGTCTTATTGATTAATTGAATTAAAAAGATGTAAACTAAATAGAAAAAATATAAGTGACCTAAATTATCATTCCCATATTCACTATACCGATTCATCTCAATTAAAAAGACACTAATAATTAAGAATAAAAATATTTTAAGAATAAGTTTTTTTTCTAAAAAAAAATTATATATAAAAAATACAAAAAAAATTGATGGGAGTATGGAGTTTACATACAGAATTCCTGTCACCCCTATAAGAGAATTTGACATAAAAGCTGACAAGTACTGCAAGATAGAATGAGTTCCAAAAGCCCAATGTAATGACACAGAGCCAATTATCATTTTATGATCTGTGATCAATTTTGTGTAAGGAATATGATACCATCCAGCATCCGGCCTATAAAAATTTGAATAAGATAGTAATAAAGTTGAAATTAATGAAATTATAAAGACTAGCTTAATCAATTTCCATAAATCTTTTTTATTATTTTTGTAAAAAATAAAAAAAATAATAGGAAATAAAAATAAAATATTATTAAATTTTAAATCTAACGGTATAAAAAAATTAAAAATAAAACTTATAAAGCTAATAAAAATTGCTCCTAATATAGCCGATTCAAGATATTTATTAATTGTATCTTTATCAAAAGAATAAGGAAAAAATTTTGTCCAAATTAAATTTCCAGCAGAAATAATTGAAATCGTTAATAATAACGATTTAGCAAATATAATTACCATCTAATGTAGTTATATTAAATTTTAAGTAGGGTAAATATGCAAAACATAAGCATTTAAACTTAATAAATATTTTCAAGTTTAATTTGAACAAATTGTTTGAAAATAAGATAAAGAACTAAAGCAATGTATTTTATTATCATGAGTTAATATTGTAATTGCGAGAAGGATTAAAGGCAAATATAAAGATCATATGATTGTGAAATTAGCTTTTGCATTTGGCGCAGGATTTATAAGTTTTTTAACACCCTGTGTTCTACCAATAATACCTGGCTACATTTCTTATATCACCGGAAAAAATTTGAACGAAATTGAACAGGATAAAAAAAATGTTTTAATAAAAACAATACTATTTTCATTAGGATTTTCGGTTGTTTTTATTATTTTAGGAGCGACAGCTTCAGCAGTAGGAAATATATTATTATTCATGTCTAATGAATTACGAATTGCAGCAGGAATTTTAATAATTTTATTTTCTCTTCAAATGATAGGAATTTTAAATTTTAATTTTTTAAATCAAGATAAAAGAATTGATACTAAAGGTTTTAAAAATAATTATACTTTCCCTTTATTGGTTGGTGCAGCTTTTGCTTTTGGTTGGACACCTTGTATAGGACCAGTGTTAGGATCTATTTTAGCATTGTCAGCAACCGAAGCTTCTATTAGCACTGGTATATTTTTACTTTCATTTTACTCTTTAGGATTAGCAATGCCTTTTATTTTGTCTGGATATTATATGAGTAGATTTCTAAATACTAGAAAAGGTTTTAGTAAATATTATGGAAGAGTGACTAAAATTGGTGGAGCAATTTTATTATTAACGGGCATACTAATTGCCACAAATCAAATTCAAGTTATCAGTTATTATATTTTGACAATCTTTCCGATCCTCACTACGCTTGGTTAATGTGTGAAATTTCTGTTCTAGGTATATTTGTTGCAGACATAAGTTTTTCGGGTCCTAAAATTCCTGCAATTGGTGAAACTATTTTAGGAAATAAATATAATATTGGTCCCGGCGGCAAAGGATGCAATCAAGCCATAGCAATTGCAAGATTAGGGGGAAAAGTTTCGTTTATTTCTAAGATTGGAAAAGATAATTATGGCGATCTTGCTCTTATTACACTTAAAAAAAATAAGATTTCTTCATCAAACATTATTCAGGACGAAAATTCACAAACAGGAGTGGCTGGAATATTAGTCGATCAAAATTCTGGTAAGAACGCAATAAACGTCATTACTGGTGCGCCATCATCACTTACAATAAATGAACTGGATAATCATATTGATACAATTAAAAAATCAAAAATTTTCTTAACTCAATTAGAGGTGCCAAAAGAAGTAATTATACATTGTTTAAAAACTGCCAAAGAGAATGGATGTATTACTATTCTTAATCCAGCTCCTGCATCTGAAATCTCAAAAGAGTTTTATAAATATATTGATTTTTTTACCCCTAATGAAACTGAAGCCGAATTTTATACTGGAATAAAAATTACTAATGACAAAGATGCAAAGCAAGCTGCTGATAAAATATTAAATTTAGGTATTAAAAAAGTAGTTATTACTCTTGGGGAAAAAGGATTATTTTATTCTGATGGAAAAGAGCAAATTTATTTAAAAGCTAGTGCCGTAAAAGCTATTGATACCACTGGAGCAGGAGACGCTTTTAATGGAGCTCTAGCTTTTGCCTTATCCCAAAAAAAAACTGTAGAGGAGTGTTTAAGATTTGCTAACAGGGTTGGAGGCTTGTCGACTACAAAGCAAGGAGCCGGAGATGCAATGCCTTGGTCTAAAGATTTATTTTAACAATTTAAATAATTCATCTGCAATTAACTGATTTCCTTCTTTAGTAAAATGAACATCATTCCAAAAGTAATATTTTTTATAAACTTCTATAAAGTTACTATTATCTAATTTTTGTTTATAAATAGGAAATAAATTAAAAAAATTTTCACATTTGTTTAGACAAAAATCACTCCACATTTTTTCATGATTAGACTTTTGAA
>CACIXL010000007.1 GCA_902590625.1 uncultured Pelagibacteraceae bacterium
CTAGAACAGTTGAAATTTTTTCTAAACGACTGCAAACGCAAGAGCGATTGACGATGCAAATTGCAAAAACACTTATGAGTGCTTTAGATGCAAAGGGTGTAGCAGTTACAATTGATGCAGCTCATCAGTGCATGACTATGCGGGGTATAAAAAAAGAGAAAGCAACAACTGTTACAAATTATTTTTTAGGATCTTTTAAGGAAGATTTAAGTATTCAAAATAGATACCTAAAATATATTGGAAAATAGATGTCTGATAAATTCAAAGCTGTTGTTATTGATAATCAAAACGAAAAATTCACAAGAGAAATAAAAGAAATAGATAAAACCCAATTAAAGGATGGAAATGTTTTAGTCAAAGTTGACTACTCAAGCTTAAATTATAAAGATGCTCTGATTTTAAATGATGGAGGGAAGATTGTAAGAAAATTTCCTTTTGTTCCGGGAATAGATTTTTCAGGAACAGTAGTAGAGAGCGAAGATAGTAAATTCACAAAAGATGATAAAGTAATTCTTACAGGATTTAGAGTGGGAGAAGCATATTTTGGGGGGTTTTCTCAATACGCAAAAGTTGACTCAAATTTTTTAATCAAAATACCAAAAGAATTAGATGCACATAAAGCTATGATGTTAGGTACAGCTGGTTTTACTGCTTTACTTTGCTCGTTTGCTGTAAAAGCAAAAGAAGAATTACTATTAGGTGAAAAAGTTAAAGATGTTTTAGTTACTGGCGCAACAGGTGGTGTTGGAAGTATTGCGGTAATGATTTTATCAAAAATGGGATACGATGTTCATGCTGTTACAGGTAAAAAAGATAAGAACGATTATTTAAAAGATTTAGGTGCAAAAAATATTATCGACAGAAAAGAGTTTGAAGGCGAAAGCAAACTGCTAGAAAAAGGAGTATGGGACGGGGTAGTTGATACTGTTGGTGGATCTGCTTTAACTAAAATATTTGCTCAAACAAAACCTGGTGGAATTGTAGCTGCTTGTGGAAATGCTGGAGGTATTAAAATTAATACAAATGTTATGCCATTTATTATAAGAGGAGTTAAATTGTGGGGAATTGATTCGTCAGGATCATCAATTAAACGAAGAGAATTCGTTTGGGGGGAAGCAGCTAAGTTAATAGATTTTTCAAAGGTTCAATCTTTCACTAAAGAGCTTTCATTTACTGAACTTTTAGAAACTTATCCTAAACTTCTTAAAGGGGAGTTTTTTGGAAGAGCTATAGTAAATCCAAATAAATAACTTATAATTAACTTTATCTATGGATTGGGATAAATTAAAAATATTTCATACTGTTGCTGAGGCCTCTAGTTTTACTAAAGCTTCTACTATATTAAATTTAAGCCAATCAGCTATAAGCCGCCAAATTCAAGCATTAGAGAGCGATTTAAAAGTTCAACTTTTTGAGAGACATGCAAGAGGTTTAGTTTTGACTGAAAATGGTGAATATCTCTACAAATCAGCTCATGAGATCATCTCAAAATTAAAAGATGTTGAGTCTAATCTTAGCGGACATAAAGATAAACTAAATGGAAAACTTACTGTTACCACAGTAGTAAGTTTTGGCACGACTTGGCTTACACCTAGAATAAAAGAATTTATGGATTTACATCCAGATATTGAAATTGAATTAATTTTTGATGATAAAGAACTTGATTTAAGTACACGAGAAGCGGATGTTGCAATAAGAATGAGGAGACCAAAACAATTAAATTTAATTCAAAAAAAATTTGTTGATTTTAATTATCATATTTACGGTTCAAGTGATTACCTACAAAAAAATGGATATCCAAAAACTTTAAAAGATTTAGATAAACACAAATTTATAACTTACGGGAAAGGAGCTCCATCTCCAGTTTATAATCCTGACTGGGTATTAAAACATGGTGTTAAAGACGGAAAAAAAAGAAAATCGATTATGAAAGTAAACAGTGTGTATGGATTGTTATTAGCAGTACAAAGTGGAGTGGGTCTAGCTGCTTTACCGGATTACATTGCACATAACGTTAGTAATATAACTAAAGTTTTACCCGAGGAAACAGGAAAACCTACAGAAACACACTTTGTTTATCCTGCATCTTTAAAGAATAATGCAAGATTGATGGCTTTTAGAAACTTTATATTTACAAAGGTTAATGAATGGAAATTTTAATTTCTTTTATAATCCCATTTATAATTTTATTAACTATTGTTGTTTTTATTCATGAATATGGACACTATTATTTTGCAAAAAAATATGGTGTTGGAGTTACTGATTTTTCCATTGGTTTTGGTAAAGAAATATTTGGTTTTAATGATAAATCAGGTACCAGATGGAAATTTTGCGCAATACCGCTAGGAGGATATGTTAAATTTTTTGGTGATAGAAACGTTTTTAGCCAAGCAGAGCAAGAAGAACTTTTAAAGGAATATGATGAGGAAGATAGAAAAAAACTATTTGTAGTAAAACCTCTCTATCAAAGGTCTTTAATTGTTGCAGCTGGACCTTTTGCTAATTTTTTATTAGCTATAGTGATTTTTGCTTTTATTTATATGTTTGCAGGTAAGGATTTTACACCTGCTCAAATCCAAGAGGTACAGCCTGAAAGCCCAGCTTATGTTGCGGGTATTAAATCAGGTGATGTAATTCAATCAATAAACGAAAGAGAAGTAAAAAGTATTATGGAGGTTTCGACTTTCATAAACGCTTCATCTTCAGAAACTATTGACATAGAAGTCCTGAGAAATGATAACGAACTTACTTTACAGGTAAAGCCAAAGTTTATTGAAGGAAAAGACTCGCTTGGAAATCAAATAAATAAGAAGATTATTGGAATTAAAGTCGCGCCTTTAAATGAAGAGATAAATAGGCAGAGATTAGGTCCTGCTACAGCATTATATTATGCTGTTAAAGAAACTTGGTTTGTTATTGAAGCATCATGGGAATTCGTAATTTCCATGTTTAAAGGCACAGGGGACACCTCTCAATTAGGAGGCCCAATTAAAATTGCTAAAATAACTGGTCAGGTTGCTAAGTTTGGAATTGTCGCTTTCCTTAGTATTATGGCTTATATTTCTATAAGTTTAGGATTTATTAATCTTTTCCCAATTCCGATGTTAGATGGGGGGCATTTAATGTTCTACGCCTTCGAGAAGATTTTAGGCCGTCCTTTAACTCAAAAAACTCAGGAAGGTTTTTTTCGAATCGGGTTATTTTTATTACTTTCTTTAATGTTTTTCACAACATTTAATGACCTGAAAGATTTAGGCTTGTTTTAAGCCACTTTTTTAAGCTAAAAAAGTCAATAAAATCAACACTTTTTTAGGCACAATATATTGTGTTAACATTTACGTGAAACACCAAAAAAACATTGATTTTACTAGGTTTTTCTGCAGATTAGAAATTAACCAATAAAGGGGCATAAAATGAATAAAAAACAACTAGTAGCGAAAATATCGTCAACTTTGGGTCAGAGTAAAGCTGATGCTGAGAGAACTTTTGACTCAATAACGACTATAATTTTAGATGCTTTGAAAAATGACGATACTGTAAAGATAGCTGGTTTTGGTACTTATAAAGTAGCAAAGAGAAAAGCTAGAGTAGGAAGAAATCCTAGAACAGGTGAGTCAATTCAAATCGCTGCATCACAAAAAGTTAAGTTTTTACCTGCTAAAAGCTTAAAAGAAATGTTTAATCGATAAACGTTTATTTAGCCCTTATTTGATAATCTCAAATAGGGGCTAACTACTTGCAGAAACTGCATAGCTCAAATTAGCACATATCATTACTAATTTAAATTTATAAATTCTATAAGGCCTCCAACAAGGGAGAACTTATGAAAAAATACATTGGTTACTTTTTAGCAGGTACAGCCATATACTTTGGTTTTGCTGGTTTGGGTTATGCCGAAACTACAGTGTCTGCAGAAGTACAATACATATTTAATACTATATTATTTTTGATGTCAGGTTTCTTGGTCATGTGGATGGCCGCAGGTTTTGCAATGTTAGAGTCAGGTTTAGTAACATCAAAGTCTGTATCAGCAATCTGCGCAAAAAATATAGGTCTTTATTCAATCGCTGGAGTAATGTTCTGGCTGGTTGGTTATAATTTAGCTTACGGTATTCCAGAAGGTGGATATATCGGTACATTCACACCGTGGAGTGATGCATCAAAACTTGAGACAGGTTATTCAGATGGATCTGACTGGTTTTTCCAGATGGTGTTCTGTGCCACTACAATGTCAATCGTATCTGGTACGTTAGCTGAGAGAATTAAGATCTGGCCATTTTTCTTATTTGCCGCAATTTTAACTGGAATTATCTATCCAATTTCAATGGGTTGGCAGTGGGGTGGCGGATGGTTATCTGTTGCTGGATTCTCTGATTTTGCTGGTTCTACACTAGTACATGCTGCTGGAGGAGCTGCTGCTTTAGCCGGAGCCATCGTTCTTGGTGCTAGATCAGGCAGATTCTCAGGTAGAGGAGAAGCTAAGCCTATGGCGCCTTTTGCGGCATCATCTATTCCATTAGCAACCTTGGGAGTATTCATACTTTGGTTAGGTTGGTTCGGTTTTAATGGTGGATCGCAATTAGCCGCTGGAACACTTGAAGACGTGTCTTCAGTAGCAACAATTTATATCAATACAAACTTAGCTGCAGGCGGTGGTGTATTAGCTGCTGCAACTGTATCAAGATTAATTGGTGGTAAAACTGATGTAGTAATGATGCTAAACGGCGCGATAGCTGGCTTAGTGGGTATTACGGCAGAGCCATTAACACCAAGTCCGTTAGCTGCAATCTTCATTGGAGCGATAGCTGGAGTATTAATGTACTTCTCAACAAAACTATTGTTCAAAATGAAAATTGACGACGTAGTAGGTGCCATACCAGCACACTTAGTAGCTGGAGTATGGGGTACATTAGCAGTGCCATTAACAAACGGTGATGTTACTTTCGGAGCACAATTCCTAGGAACTATCTCAGTTGTGGTATTCGTTTTCATAGTCTCGTTTATTGTTTTCCAAATAATCAAAAATACAATTGGATTAAGAATAAGCAAAGAAGCTGAAAGACTAGGAACCGACAAAGCAGAAGTTGGTGTAATAGCTTACGGTATAAGAGACTAAATAAAATTCCCTCCCTCATTAGTTGGGAAAAAATATAAGGCCTGGTTCGGATCCCCCGTCCAGGCCTTATTTTATTTACAAGTCTCTTATGCATTTAAATCATGCTTCAAAACTTTAAAATTTGATATCAAGATCAAAAAAAAAGGGGGAAACATGAAAAAATTAACATTTATTTTTTTAGGTTGTATTTCTGCTTCGCTGATAAGTTCACAAAGCTTCGCAGAAACTACAATGTCTCAAGAGGGACAATATATTTTCAATTCGTTAGGATTTTATTTAGGTGGAGTACTGGTAGCTTTCATGGCTGCAGGATTTTGTATGTTAGAAAGCGGATTAGTGACCACTAAAAGTGTATCGACAATTGCCGCGAAAAATATAGGTAAATTCGCTATATGTTCAATCATATTTTTCTTGGTAGGTTATAATTTAGCCTATGGAGTGCCAGAAGGTGGTTACGTTGGCTCATTTTCAATTTGGACTGACGGTTCTGATGCTGGAACAGGTTATTCAGGATATTCTGATTGGTTTTTTCAAACAATGTTTGTTTGTGCTACAGCCTCAATCGTGTCTGGAGCAGTAGCTGAAAGAATTAAGATTTGGCCTTTCTTCATTTTCGCAGCAATTATGGCTGGAGTGATATATCCAATATCAATGGGATGGCAATGGGGCGGTGGCTGGTTAGCTACCTCTGGATTCTCAGATTTTGCAGGATCAACTTTAGTTCATGCTTGCGGTGGAGCAGCTGCTCTAGCTGGAGTAATAGTTCTTGGAGCTAGAGAAGGAAGATTTGGAAGAAGAGGTGAAAAGAAATCTATGCAACCTTTTGCAGCCTCAAGTATTCCATTAGTTACACTTGGTACATTTTTACTTTGGTTTGGTTGGTTTGGTTTCAATGGTTTTAGCCAACTAGCGATGGGTACATTTGATGATGTTAACGCAATTTCAAAAATTGCTGTAAATACTCATTTGGCAGGAGCTGCTGGAACCGTAACAGGTGCGGCGTTAACAAGATTAATTGGTGGAAAAACTGATATTGTTATGATGCTCAATGGAGCACTTGCGGGTCTTGTTGCTATCACAGCTGAACCTTTAACACCTGGACCAATCACTGCAATGATAATTGGATCTATTGGAGCTGTAATAATGTACTTTGGTACGAAGTTATTAGAAAGTTATGGATTAGACGATGTAGTAGGAGCAATTCCAGTTCATATGTTTGCTGGAATTTTTGGAACATTAGTCGTTCCATTTACTAATCCAGACACATCATTTGGAGCTCAGTTTATCGGTGTTATATCTGTATGCATATTTAGTTTTGTATTGTCATACATTACTTTTAGTTCATTAAAATCAACTATTGGACTAAGGATAAGTAAAGCTGCAGAAAAACAAGGAACCGATAAAGCTGAAGTTGGAGTAACAGCTTATTCAATTAGAGATTAATATTAAATTAATTCTTAAAAAGGCCCGCAAAATCGGGCCTTTTTTATTATATTACTTATCGGTTTGCTCCCACACTTTCTTCCAATTCACATTCGGCGATAATCCAAAAATTGAATTAACATTTGTAAAATGTAAAGCCAAAGATGGAATAGGCGAAATACACAATTCTTTTTCATAAATATCATGCAGAGGTTTTTCAAAAGGTGCGTGTTCTTTTTTACACATGCTTACATAATTATTCCAATATTTTTCAATCATTTTTTTGCTCGTTAAAAAGGTACATAAAGTTTCATTTATTTTTCTCCAGTGGTAATTTTGACCTAAAAAATTTTGTGTTATTTCAGATTTTGCATATAAATAAGGGTAGTCAGCTGGGCATAAAATAACTTCACTGTTAATCTGTGAGGCTAATCTCTCATAAGTAAAAATCATCTCTTTAAGTGACTCTTTTTTATGTACGTAATCATCTTCAACAAAATAAATTAAATCTTCACACTTTTTAGCTTCCAAAAGCGATTGATGTATATTTGCCATGTTCGATATTTGATTATCCGTTACTTTTTCACCTCTTTGATTAGTTTTTTCTATATTGTTTACGAATTTTGAAACATCTAAATTAATTAATAAATATTCTTTTTTGAACTCTTTAAATACACTATCTATTGAGTCTAAATTCTCTTTAGTAGAATTATGGTCTATTACTTTAAAATTTATTTTTAATTCCCCTAAATCATTATTTTGAGATGAATTTAATAATGATCTTATAGTTCTTATAGTATACTCGATTTTTTTCTTTTCGAATAAGCGTGATTTATTTTGAGTTAACATATTTACACTTGTGCATGTTCTTATAATTATATCTAAAGCTTTTACTTTCCTTGTTATTTTTACTTCTCCAAGAGGAAGGTTTATAGATTTTTGACCGAGCTCACTTAAATGCTGATTAACTCTCTTATCAGATGTTACGATTTCAAAGTTATTTTGATCAATGATTTCATAACCAAGTTTCCTTGAAATTTTGATGAATATTTTTTTTAAAAAACTAGGTTTATTTGAATTCTTTATATTTTTCATTATGGTAAAATATATATATTAGTTTATTACTTTCATCTATGAGTATTAAATCATCTCAGACCTTAGTTGAAGAAGCGCAGAAAAAAATTCAAACATTAAAGCCTAATGAAGTAAAAAGTCTTTTAGAAAAAAAAGAAATCACTCTAATTGATGTTAGAGACATAAGAGAATTGTGGAAAGAAGGGACGATAGAAAACGCAAAACATATTCCTAGAGGAATGCTTGAATTTTGGCTTGATCCAGAAAGTTCATATTATAAAGCAAATAAAATCCAAGATATAAATAAGATGGTTTTATTTTGTGCTTTAGGATGGCGATCAGCTCTTGCTACAAAATCACTAGTAGAAATGGGTTTTAAAAACGTTGCCCACGTGGAAGGTGGTTTTGATGCCTTAAAAAATAGTGGGTTTAAAGTTG
Source organism: uncultured Pelagibacteraceae bacterium (assembly GCA_902590625.1). GTDB lineage: Bacteria > Pseudomonadota > Alphaproteobacteria > Pelagibacterales > Pelagibacteraceae > Pelagilacustribacter. The sequence goes on from CACIXL010000007.1 coordinate 8,051, forward strand.
TAGCTAAAGAAAAAAAATAAACTATTTACTTGCTTCTTTTAAAACAAACTCAATTCTATCCTGTCCCCAAAAAATTTTACTATTTGATACAAATGTTGGTGCTCCAAAAATACCTTTTTGGTAAGCATCACTAGTTTTTTTTCTTAATGAGTCTTTAATTAAAGATGAAGTTGATCTTAAGATGAATGTTTTTGGATTAACATTTAAATTTTTTAACACTTTATGAATTACAATTTCATCATTCATGTTTAATCCATCCTGCCAGATTGTATTAAATATACTGTCAATGTAGTAGTTTTTAATATTATCTTCTTCTGCCACCAGAACACCTCTCATTAAATTCAAGCTTCTGATCGGAAAATATGAGTTAAATTTGAATTTTATATTATTTTTCTCAGCAATTAACTTACAGTCTCTAATCATATGTTTTGCTTTTGCAGGTATGAATGCTGGCGCCTTGATGCCATGTAAGTTATGTAAACCACCAAGAAGAACTGGATTGTATCTAATTTTAATCTTTTCTATATTTTCTATTTTTCTTATCTCTTTATGAGCAAGAAAGGAGTATGGGCTAACAAAATCAAAGTAAAAATCAAAAGGCTTAATCATCAAAGCTAACTTTTTTAGCAAAGAAAATTCTTAAAAACCAATAAATAATTAGTCCAACCGGTCCAGAGAAATAAGTCAGCACTAAAGACGGAATAGTGATTATTTTTGGAATTATGTATTTTTTACTATCACGGACAATCCAAGCGCCAGTAAATAAACTTATAGCTAAAAAATGAAGCCAAAAAATTAACAATAAAGATTCGTTAGCAAACATAGAATACAAACCATCCAACCCGTTATATAATTCAAATCCATCAAATATATTTCCTTCCAAATAAATAATATATGTTAGATAAATATATCCAATTGCTAGTAACAGCGGAGCAATAATTGATTGGGTAAAAAAATTTGTCAAGTTATGATTGGGAGCTAAAATTAATAAAAGCCAAAAAGGTATTACACCCCAATTAGCAATTAAATAAATATTTTCATTAGTTAATAAAGGCAATAAATTATTTATCATGAAAAATAATATAGTATATTAGTTTAATGAATCCCACAGTTAATAAAAGTGATTTTGAAGAGCTAACTACTAATTTAAAAGATTTAGCTTATTCTTATCTAGAAAAATATAGTCCATCTAAACAACAATTAAAAGTTTATCTATTAAAAAAATATCTTACTAAAATTAAAGGCACTCGATCTAAAAAAGAAGTTACTGCAATAATAGATGAGATAATACTTAATCTAGAAAATAACAAAATTTTAAACGATGAAATGTATTCGGACTCAAAAGCTAGAATGTTTTTGCGAAGAGGTTATTCTTTAAATAAAATAAATCAATCGCTGAGAAATAAAGGCATAGATAATAAATATATAAAGCAAAGTATTGATAAAATTAAGGAAGATGAAATAGAGCCTGATTTTGTTTCAGCTTTAAAATTATGTAAAAGAAGAAGAATTGGCCCCTTAAGACCTCATGAAAATAGAGAATTATTTTATAAAAAAGATATGGGCATTTTAGCTAGGAGCGGATTTAGTTTTGAATTGTCGAAAAGAGTTTTGGATTTAGAAAAAAATGAATTCGATAAGTTAATCAAGATTATCTGATTTTCTTTTTTTCTCTTCCTTTACTAAAATATCTAGTTTTCTCTTTAGAGCGTTCCTTACTAAAATAAAAAATAAAACCCCAAAAAAAGTTACAGACAAAATAATTATAGCTATAGTTTTAATCATTTAAATTTTCTGATCTTCTAATCAATAAACTAGGATTTCTATAGTCTTCTTTGCCATATAAAAATGGTTTATCGTCAAGTGTTTTTATTATTGCCCCAGCATTTTGAGCAACAGCATGCCCTGCAGCATAATCCCATTCATTAGCTCTTTCTCTTGCAGCATAAATATCATACTCACCTGTTGCTATTACACAAAATTTATATGAACTTGCCATCTTGACTATAGAATTCACTTTATACTCTTTTAATTTATTTAATATTATATCTGAGGGTTTAACTACACTAGATAAAGCAACAATCTGACCTTTTGGCTGCTGTTTAAAGCAATTAATTTTTTTTGTTTTTCCATCTTCAATTAAATAACTTTCACCGGGACCATAAGAATAAAATAATCTATTTTTTTTTGGTACGCCTACAAGACCAAGAACAGGCACAGTATTAATTACCAAAGCTGCATTTAAAGTATATTCATCTTTACCGGCAATATATTCTTTTGTTCCATCAATTGGATCAATTAACCAAAAAATTTTAGCTTTATTCTTAACTTTTAAATCAACAGTTTCCTCAGAAATTATTGGAACATCAGGCGTAATATCCTTAATTTTAGATGTAATTAGATCATTAACTTTTAAATCGCCATTACTCACTGGAGATTTATCCTCTTTAACCTCAATATTTAAACCTTTTTTATAAAGGTCTATAGAAATTTTTCCAGCATTATGAAAAGTATCAATCAATTTTTCGCTAATAGTTTTTAACTCACTAGTTTTCATCATTCACCTTCTCAAGATTTATATTTTCAGCATTAATAACTTTTTTACCACTATGTTCAAAGTTGACAGTGACTTTGTTGCCAATAATTGATTGCACTTGACCTACGCCCCATTCCATATTTGCAGGGTTTGTGACATAATCTCCTGGTTCAAAATCAATAAGCATTATGGAAAATTACTCTTTTTTCGATTATACACCTTTATAATGAATTCTCTAGGAATTAATAAAACAAAAAAGGAAACTAAAGTAGTTGTTGCTATGTCTGGCGGCGTTGACTCGTCTGTTGTAGCAGCACTTATGAAACAAGAGGGTTATGATGTCACCGGCATAACTTTAAAATTATATGATGACACCAAGCAATCAAAAGAAGGAAGACAATGTTGTGCAGGTCAAGATATTTTAGATGCAAAAAGGGTTTCCGAAAATATAAATATTGACCATAAAATTCTTTTTTATCAAAAAAAATTTAAATCTGAAGTAATTGACTTTTTTATAGATAGTTATGCTGCGGGTGAAACGCCAATACCATGCGTACAATGTAACCAAACAGTAAAATTTAGAGATCTATTTAAATATGCCAAGGAGTTAAATGCAGATGCCCTTGTAACAGGTCATTATGTGTCAAGAGTTCAAACTAGTGGACATGCAAATATGTATAGAGCCAAAGATCAAAATAGAGATCAAAGTTATTTTTTATTTAGTACTACCCAAGAACAATTAGATTATTTAAGATTCCCTTTAGGCGAAATTGATAAATCAGAAACAAGAGCTATTGCAGAAAAATTAAATTTAAATGTTGCGACAAAACCTGATAGCCAAGATATTTGTTTCGTCCCTAATGGAGACTATGCTTCTGTAATAAAAAAATATAGACCAGAGTCTTTTAAACCTGGGAAAATTCTTGATCTAGATGGTAAACAAATAGGAGAACATGAAGGTATTATAAATTATACAATTGGTCAGAGAAAAGGAATTAAGATTGCAAGTAACAACCCTTTGTATGTTGTAAATATTGATGCTGATAATAACACTATAATTGTTGGGAATAAAGAATGTCTTGAAGTTAAAGAGATCAAGTTAAGAGATTTAAATATTCTTGGATCCAAAAAGGAATTCGATGAAATCATTAATATTAAAGTAAGATCCACTGGTAGACTTTTAAAAGCTAAAATAAATATTTCAGAAACAGTCGCAAATGTAGAAATCTTAGACAAAGAAACAGGAATTTCACCAGGCCAAGCCTGTGTTTTTTATTCTAAAGATGAAGTTGGGGATAAAGTATTAGGTGGCGGATGGATTCATAAGGCTTTCAATAATAATTTATCCACTAAGTTAACATCTTAATTCACTGCTCGTTAAAAGTGATACCTTTATTTTTTTAATATGATTTAATGAAATTAATTAAGAGGCAACTCTTAACTGGCCATTTAAGGAAAAACCGAGAGGTTCAAGCTTAAAGGGCAGAAAGATGGACCTAGTAGCGCTAGAATAGTTCATCGGGATGGCTTGGCGGTAGCGCCTAAAACGACGAGCCAAAACTACTAAATTTCTGGGCGAAAGCCTAGAAATTTATGTGGTTCTCCTCCAAAGAAACCTTGTAAATAAATAAAACAATATAACTCCAACAAAGTAGTTCCATTCCAGTGCATGCTTGAAATGGGTATTACCTTTATTAATAAGTAGCGGTAAACTTAAAATTGCCACCAAAGTCAAAACAGCAACTAATACAGCTTTAAAAATTAAAACCTTTTTATTAATAAATTCTGAAAGTTTTTCTTTTAATTTAAAGAAATGGTAAACAAGTATTCCTTGAGCTATAATTTCAAAAATTATAAACAATAATAAGACTACTCTCCTCATTAATTTATAAATTTGTATATCGAATTTAATACCTAAAAAAATAGAATGAATTGCTAGAAATATAGCCGAAAGAATTCCAAAGGTCTTAAACTTGTAATTAATATTGGTTGACCGAAATCTATTAACTAAATTATTATTATTTTTCCAATAAAAGTATAAAATCACTGCAGTAAAAATCATAGCTGGCTTAAAAATCAGATATTGAGGAAAAGCTCTAGAGGCCCTACTTATCGATAAACTTCCATCAAAATAGGGAATTGAAAAACCTGATCTTCCAATTTGGTCAACAGTGAAAAAAGTATTTTCTAAATATTCAGGATTTTGAGAAATAAAAAGGCATAGATTTATAGCTAATAGTGGAGTGAAAAAAATCCACAAACTCAACATTCTTATTTGAGCTATCTCATTCATAGTAATTTAATTGGTTATTTTTTCTTATTTCTTTTTCTTGCTCTTCTTTTTTTTGAGCCAATTTTTCTTCTACCTCGATGCTTTTTTGGATAACCCATATTTTTGCCTCCTTTTAGTATCTTAATTAGACAATTAATATATAAAGATCAAATATAATCATCATATGAAGAAGTCTATTAGTACATTCCTTAAACACCCAACAAAAGATAATTCAAATAGATCTGCAAACCCAGCTGTAATTAGAGCCTCAACTATTCTTTTTAATACCATGCAAGAACTTTATCAGCATGAAAAAAAAATTAAAAAGCATCAAAAAATTAGTCATTACAGTTATGGTCGGTATGGAAGCTCAACGACTATAGAGTTGGAGAATATACTAAAAGAATTAGAACAAGCATTCCATGTTTTTTTAACAGGAACTGGCTTTGGTGGCGTTGCTTTAGCAATAATGAGTTTATGTAGACCAGGAGATGAAATTTTAGTTTCAGATAATGTTTATGGACCAACTAAAGAAATTTCTGAAAAGCTGCTTAAAGAATTTAATGTCACTGCAAATTTTTATAATCCTGATTCTTTTGAAGATTTAAAAAATAAAGTTTCAAAAAAAACAAAAATGATATTAGTTGAAAATCCTGGAAGTAATACTTTTGAATTTCAAGATTTATCTAAAATTGTAAACTTAGCTAAAAAGAAAAATATATTTACTTTTCTCGATAATACATGGGGCACTCCATTATACCTTAAGCCATTAAAACTTGGATTTGATATGTCTTTCTCATCTGCTACAAAATATTTCTCAGGCCATTCAGATGCGATGGGAGGCTCACTTGCAGTTAATAAAAAAGTTTTTAAACAAATCATGTTCTTTTATAAACTCTCTGGTTACAGAATGTCTGCAGATGAAGCTTACTTAATTATTAGAGGATTGAGAACATTAGACACAAGATTAAAGCAACATTATGAAAATACGAAACAGGTAATAAATTTCTTAAAAAGGCAAAAAAAAATAAAAGAAATTCTTTATCCTTATAAATCATCAAGTAAAAATTATAAATTATGGAAAAAATATTATTCAGGTGCTACTGGGTTATTATCAATAGTTATAAAAAGTAAAAAAAAATCATCTGTAATAAAATTTGTTAACTCACTAGAATTATTTGGAATAGGCTATAGTTGGGGAGGTTTCGAAAGTTTGGCAATACTTCAAGAATTAAGATCAAGGAAAAAAGATGAATATCTTCAAGGTAGATATTTTTTTAGATTTAATCAAGATGAACACATAGTCAGATTACATATTGGGTTAGAAGATCCTAAAGACTTAATAAATGATTTAAAAAAATCATTAAGGTACATCAAATAATGTTAAATTTTATTCCAAACAGACTTGCTTTAACAGTTCTTATTTCAGCGTGTAGTATTATTTTAATCTCAATGGGTTTAAGGCAGACGTTCGGTTTGTTTTTTTCTGCATTTGAAGAGGGTCTGGGCTGCACAAGAACAGAATTCGGTTTAGCAATAGGAATTCAAATGCTTTTTTGGGGTATGTTTGCGCCATTATTTGGTTTGATAGCAGATAAATTAGGAGGAAACAAAGCTGTGTTTATTGGATTTATAATTTTCGGTCTCGGTATTTATATGCTTTACGCAGGACCTAATACTGGAATTTACTTTCAGATTAGTCTAGGTGTTTTAGTTGGGATCGCTCTTGGAGCTACTGCGATTGGAGTTCCAGTTTCAGAAGTTGGAAAACATTTTCCTAATGAAAGTAGGACTATTGCTACTGGAATTGTAACAGCCGCTGCATCTGTTGGATATTTTTTATCTCCATTATTTACAAAATATAGCCTTGGTTTAGTTGGATGGGAACAAACTTTGAAATATTTTATGTATTTTATAGGTTTAGGTCTATTAGCTTCACTTTTTTTATCACCTTCAAAAACTATTTTAAATTCTACTCAAGTAGATAGAGATCAAACCTTTGCGTCGGCAATCAAAGAAGCTTTTTCTCATAAAGGTTATATCTTATTAGTTTTAGGTTTTTTTGTTTGTGGTTTTCAAATTACATTAGTAGGAACACATATACCCGGTTACATGCAAGAAAGAGGTATGGGCGGATGGTCGGCTACAATAATTTTAGCTTTAATAGGATTTTTTAATATTTTCGGCACTTTAGGAATGGGTTACCTTGGAACAAAATATAAAAAGAAAAATCTTTTATGTATCCTCTACGCTTTAAGAGCTGTAAGTATTTGTATATTTATTTTTTCTTCACCATCTCTTGTTAACTCAATTATTTTTGGAACAACATTCGGACTTTTGTGGCTTTCAACAGTCCCTCCAACTAATGGAATAGTTGCTCAAATTTTTGGCACAAAATATTTAAGTACCTTATTCGGAATTGTTTTTTTATGCCATCAGTTCGGTGCTTTTGCTGGGGCATTCCTCGGTGGGTATTTTTTTGATAATTACGGTAGTTATGATTATGCATGGTATATGGCTATAGTTCTCTCAATATTTGCAACTATAGTGCATTTTCCGATAGACGAGAGAAGAATTAAACGTGTGGATAACACTATCTAAAGTTGTATTTTGAGTCCCTAAGTGAATCAAAAGTGAATCAAAACGTGAACATTTATAATACTCAACTAAAAAGTGTGGATAATTTTTAATTTAAATACATTATAAATATCTTTAAGTCCTCAAAATAACAAAAGGAGCAATAATGTTTTCAAAAGAATTAGGAGCTAAACTAGACAAGTATCACTTACTCAAGCACCCTTTTTACCAAATTTTTTGGAACGAGGGAAAATTAACTCGGGATATTATTAAAGATTACGCTGAGCAATATTATCAACATGTTAAAGCATTCCCAAGATACATAAGCGCTACACATTCTATATGCGAAGACATTGAAAAAAGAAGAATTCTTTTAGAAAATTTACAAGATGAGGAAAATAAAGATGGGGACCACCCTAAACTATGGAAAAATTTTGCAAAAGCTTTAGGAGCTGATGAAAAAGAAATCGAAAAAGTAAAACTTGATTGGTTTACAAAAGATATGATTGACAATTTTTTTGATCAAGCCAGAAAATCTTACGCTGAAGGTCTTGCATCATTGTATACTTATGAAAGACAAATACCTGAAATAGCCGAAACTAAAATACAAGGATTAAAGAAGTTTTATGGTGTAAATTCAAAGGTAGGTCTTGAATTTTTTGAAGCTCATAAATCAGCTGATGTAATTCATAGAGCTGAGTGTGAAAAGTTACTGGATGGACTTTCTAAAGAGGAGCAAGAAAAAGCTGAACAAGCATCTTTGTTAACAGCAAGGTATCTTTGGAATTTCTTAAGCGGGATGACCTCTAAACACAACCTTAGACAAGCAGCTTAAAATTATTCATTAACTGAAAGATTATTGATGCAAGATTTGCTTGAGATTTTGACTTTAGCTTACAAGAAACTTTCAGCTCAAAATATAGTTTTATTTTTACTTTTAATTAAAATTGTTTTCTGTGCTTTTGGTGGATTAATTGTAACCTATATTCATTCAAAATTTAGCTACAAATGGTTACGTAATAATTTTAATATATACGTAGGTATAACATTACCTGTAATTGGATTGGTAATCACAACGGTTATTGGGTCAAATATAGCATTGAGTATCGGAATGATTGGCGCATTATCAATTGTTAGATTTAGAACACCAATTAGAACACCATATGAATTAGTTCATTACTTCAGCTTGCTTACAATCGGAATTAGTGCAAAAGTTGACTTAAGCATAACCGTTGTTTTAATTATACTTTTATCCATTTTGCCTTACTTTATTAAGCGTTTTTCATTTTTAAGCAAAGATACAAGTGGCAGCAATGGAAAACTCTCATTGAATTTTCAAGGTTCAATGAATGAAAAAGATTTCAAGAAGATTATTACAGATAAAAATATAAGAAATTATTCAGTAAAAACTGAGGATAATAATTTCAATATTTCTGGTTACGCAATATTCAATGAAACTAGCGATAAAGACAATTTTTTAAATGAATGGTCATCAAAGATAAATAACTATAATGTTGACTTAGATGAAAACAATTAAGTGTTTATTAATTTTAAAGTTTTTATTAATTAATTTTTTAATATCTAATTATTCTTTTTCAGAAAATCTAATTATCCCAAATTCAATTCAATTCGAACTTTCAAATTCAGATTATAATACGTATTTAAGAAGGTCCATGAGAGCCTACACTGATGGAGAAATTTACGGAGAAAAAAATATTAAAAAAAAATATAAAAAATGGATAAAAGCAAAGATTGTTCTTAACAAAAAAAAAATTGACTCCGAAATAAGAATTCTTGGAGATTGGAAAGATCACTTAAGACCTCCTTTTACAAGTTTAAAAATAAAAATAAAAAATGATAGTTATAATGGAATAACACGTTTTAATCTTTTTCTGCCTGAAACAAGAAAAGGAGAGAATGAAGTATTTTGGACTTTAATGTTAAAATACTTAGGTTTTCCATCTCTATATACAAGAATGATTGAAGTAAATTTAAATGGAAATATTTACAAAGCAATATTTCAAGAGGATGCCACAAAAGAATTTTTAGAAAGAAACAATCTAACGGAGACAGTAATTTTGAAATCTAATGATTTTGATTTTTACCTTAACGAAAAAGAAAAAAAAATATATAAAAACCACTTTTCTTCATCTTTTGTAATTGACAATAATAATTTTCTCAAAAACGAAATCTCAAATTTCATTGCATCAGAAGCTATAGCTTTAAGAGCAAATATTAATTTTAATAAAAAAGTTTTGAATGAGGATTTGTTCACTTCAATTCATAAAAAATATGCCTATCACGGGTTAGCAACTATAAACCGAAAGTATATTTACATACCTTATAAAAAAATATTTATTCCTTTATATTACGATGGAAATGTTCAATTTTTACCTGGCAAAACAAATTGTAAAGCTAAAATTGATAACAAAGTATTAAACAAATTTAGGAGAGATTTTAAATTACTCTCAGGTAAAAAACTAAGTAAAATGCAAGAATGTGTATTGGCTGACATATTAAATTTAAGTCAAGGAAATATTAAAAAATTAAGTGAATTTTTTCCTAAACAAAAAATAGATAATCAGAAAGATTTAAAGTATCTTAGAATCAAAGATAAAATAATTAATTATTTTGATGAAGAAAAAATAAGCAAAAACAAATATTTAAAAAATATTTCTGAAAAAGTAATAATTTATTCATTTATTTTTAACGACAAATTCTACAGTTGTTACTTAAAGATAAAAGATGACAAAATTAAATTTTGTAATCAAATAGATAGCAAAACTTATAGCAAACTAATTTCCCAAAGTGGCAGATATAAACTTACTGATAATTTTAAGTCATTCCCAATTAATTTAGGTTCATTTAATAAAGAAATGCCGATTATTTGGCTTGAGGGCAATTCCAATGAATTCATAATAAATGAAAAAGGAACATATTATTTTGTTGAAAAAAATATTAGCGATGTAAACTTAAAGTTTATATTTAAAAACATTGAAGCAAAAGTTTTTATCCAAGGAAATTTTAATAATGTAAATTTTGAATTTACTCGAGATTTTGAAAATCAGAGCAAGAGATTAGAAAACTCAAGATATGATAAGAATTTGTTAACTGGTTGTGTAAATTTTTTTGATTCTAGTTTTGATAAGGTTTCATTATCAAGCTCTAATATGATTTGTGAAGACTCAATTAATATTAAAAACTCTTCGGGCAATTTAAATGAAATTGATATAAATAATTCTTTTTTTGATGCTTTAGATTTAGATTTTTCAAACATTTTTGTTAAGAATTTAAAAGTAAATAATGCAAAAAATGATTGCGCCGATTTTTCATTTGGTAAGTATAAGGTTGAACAAGCCATTTTAAAAAATTGTGGGGATAAAGGTTTTTCCGTCGGAGAAAGGTCTAAATTTAGTTTAGATTATGGAAATATTATTTTCACAAACGTTGGAATTGCTTCAAAAGATGATGCAATAACAGATGTAAACAGAGTAAATATGGAAAGTATAAACGTATGTTTTGCAGCGTATAATAAAAAAAAAGAATTTAAAGGTTCAAAAATAAATGTAAAAAATTTTGACTGCAAACAGTACGCAACACTCAAACAATTAGATAGTCTGTCAGAGATTAATATTCCAAGGAAAACTAAATAAATGGATTTATTTAAAAACAATCAAAAAAGACATGAAATAAAATTTTTGATCAATCCAAAAGAAAAAAATATATTAATTGATAAAAATCAATTAAAAAAAATTTTTCCAGATAGAATAGTTGAAAGCGTCTATTTTGATACAAAAGATTTACAATTTTTTAATTTAAGTGAAGAAGGAATTACTCCAAGATTTAAGATAAGAATAAGAGGTTATGATAATAAAAAACTAAACAATCTCGAAATAAAAACTACAAATAATTATCACCGGGAAAAGGTTATTATAAAAAATTTTATTTTTGATAATCATGAACTACATAAGAATCTTAAAAAAATCGGAATAAAACAAACTGTTCAAAAAAAAATCAGAATAAAATACTTAAGAAGTTATTATGAATTAGAAAATGTAGGAAGAATTACTTTAGACAGAAATATAGAGTTTTTATCTCCAGAAGAAAGCTTCCATAACTCTAAAAAGATTAAACAAAACATTTTAGAGGTCAAAGTTCAGAGAGAAAATATTGATAAAAACTTTATTGAAAAAATTATTAATTTAAAAGAAACAAGGTTTTCAAAATATTGTGTTGGAATAAATTGCATACGGGACACGAATTAATTTGATTTGTAATTTTTTTTCATCTAAGTACAATTATGGAAAATTTTAAAGACAAAAACTACGTCTGGGATAATAAAAAACCTACAGCGCAAATGCTTGGTCGTTGGCAACCTTGGCATGCCGGTCACCAAAAACTTTTTGAGGAAATTCTTAAAAAAACAGGGCAAGTAAATATTATGGTACGAGATGTTAAAGGTGTTGATGACAACCCCTTTGATTTTGAAACTGTTAAAAAAAATATTTTTGAAGCGCTAAAAGACTATAAGAATAGAATACAAGTGACTTTAGTCCCTAATATTACTAATATTTGTTATGGGAGAGGTGTAGGTTATAAAATAGAGGAGATCGTTTTAGATGAAAAGACTCAACAGATTTCAGCAACAAAAATTAGAGAACAGATGAGAAAAGAGGGTAAACTCAAATAATTGATAAGTATTCTCACTTGACCTCTAAAATACGCCTATATATAAAAGCCCAATGATAACTAACAATCCATTTTCAACTCTAGCAGAAATAGTTCCAACAATTGCAATGCAAGGATTCGTTATTGCTATGGCAGCTCTTACTTTAGTTGGTGTGTTAGTTGATATTATTCATAAGAAGAACGTAAAATATTTTTTTGAAAATGCAAAAAAAGCAAAAAAAAATGCTCAAGTTGAATTAACAACTGGAAAAAGAACTGCGGTTATTTTAAAAACCGTTGCCCATGATATTGCAACAACTTCTGAACTTGGATGGGGTAAAAGAAGGTTAGCACATGTTTTAGGCATGTACGGAACAATAATCTTTTGGATTTGTTCAGCTATTTTAATTTTTTCCTATTCATCTGTTGGTATTGAAACTCCATCAACTTTAACAGCTTTATGGCACATAGGTGCAATTTTGACTTGTCTAGGTGGATATTGGTTTTGGTTTTTTTTAAGAGTGGATGTTTCAGCAGAGGCACATCCCTGGTATAGAATTATTAAAGCAGATTTATTTGTTTTAGCATTGTTAGCTTGCGCAACATTCGGTTTAGCTTGGTCATACACACAATATTCAGGTATGACTGGTCTTAGTTATTTATTTTTAATTTTATTTATTGTTTCAAATTTAGTTTTATTCGGAGGAGTTTATTGGTCTAAATTTGCACACATGTTTTATAAACCTGGTGCAGCGATTCAAAAAAATTTAGCAGAAGCTGATGGCTCTAGAGACAATTTGCCACCACCTGCCGATGCTCCAGAGCAATTTGGTCTGGGAATTAAAAGAGAACAACCAAAGCATTATTAGGAAATTTATGTTATTAAACTTTAAGGGAGAAAAATAATTTATGTCAACTTTTGTATACATGACAAGATGCGATGGCTGTGGGCACTGCGTAGATATTTGTCCATCAGATATTATGCATATTGATGAAACAATTAGACGAGCAAAAAACATTGAACCTAACTTTTGTTGGGAATGTTATTCATGTGTAAAAGCTTGTCCCAATCATGCAATTGATGTTCGAGGTTATGCTGATTTTGCACCAATGGGTCATAGTGTAAGAGTAAGAAGAGAAGAAGAAAAGGGAACGATTTCATGGAGAATAAAATTCAGAAACGGAACTGAAAAAAACTTCGTCTCACCGATTACAACTAAACCTTGGGGTAAATTTATTCCTAAACTAGCTGAAGAAGATAAACCAAATCAAGGCGAAATAACTACACAAAGACTTTACACAGAACCAAAAGGTTTAAATATTGACGGAGATCTTCCTACTGTAAGTAAAGATTCATTTAAAAAAGGTGTTTACTATTAATGGCTAATGTAAAAACACATGTTGAAGAAAGTGATATCCTCATTATCGGTGGTGGTATGGCCGGTACAGGGGCTACATTTGAAGCTAGACACTGGGGAAGAGATTTAAAAATAGTTTGCGTTGAAAAAGCTAACATCGATAGAAGTGGTGCTGTAGCTCAAGGTCTTTATGCTATCAATTGTTACATGGGTATGCAGTGGGATGAAAACCAACCTGAGGACCATGTTAGATACGCTAGAAACGATTTAATGGGAATGGTTAGAGAAGATCTAGGTTATGATATGGCTCGTCACGTAGACTCCACAGTTCATATGTTTGATGAATGGGGTTTACCAATGATGAAAAATGAAAAAACTGGAAGATATTTAAGAGAAGGTAAATGGCAAATCATGATCCATGGTGAGAGCTATAAACCTATTGTTGCAGAGGCCGCAAAAAAATCTGCCAACAAAATTTACAATAGAATTATGATCACTCATCTTTTAATGGATGATGAAAAAGAAAATAGGATAGGCGGAGCAGTTGGTTTTAATATGAGAACCGGAGATTACCATGTGTTTAAAGCTAAAGCTGTAATTGTTGCAGCAGGCGGAGCCTCACACATTTTTAAACCTAGAGCAGTTGGTGAAGGAATGGGAAGAACTTGGTATGCCCCTTGGAGTAACGGTTCCGCTTACGCACTACCAATAGCTGTTGGAGCAAAAATGACTCAAATGGAAAATAGAATTGTCTTATGTAGATTTAAAGACGGTTATGGTCCAGTCGGTGCTTATTTTTTACACTTAAAAACTTATACGCAAAATGCTAATGGCGAGAATTACGAAAAAAAATGGTACGATCAAACTAAATCATTAGTTGGCGAATATATCGATCACCATCCGACACCTACATGTTTAAGAAATCACGCCTTCATTCAAGAGGTACAAGCTGGTGGCGGACCAATACACATGGTGACTAAAGAAGCGTTTCAGGATCCTCACTTAGAAACTGTGGGTTGGGAAAACTTTTTAGGTATGACAGTTGGTCAAGCTGTTGTATGGGCTTCACAAAACATTGATCCAAAATACACAAATCCAGAACTTACAACTTCTGAACCTTATGTAATGGGCTCGCATGCGACATGTTCAGGAGCTTGGGTAAGTGGACCTGAAGATTTATCACCTCCAGAATATTTCTGGGGTTACAACAGAATGTTAACTGTTGATGGATTATTTGGTGCAGGCGATACCGTAGGAGGAAGCGCACATAAATTTTCATCTGGATCTTTCACAGAAGGAAGATTAGCTGCAAAAGCTGCTGTGAAATATATCGAAGATAAAAAAGCAGATGGAATTAAAGTAAGTGACAAACAATTTAAAGATTTAAAAGAAGTTATCTATAAACCTCTTGAAAATTACACAGTAGGCAGAAATGAAATAACAGGTGGAACTGTCTCACCAAGTTATATTTCTCCTATTCAAGGGCTACAAAGACTGCAAAGAATTATGGATGAGTATGTTGGAGGAATAGCTACAAATTATATGACTAATGAGAACATGCTTAATAGAGGTTTAGAATTATTAAAATGGTTAGAAGAAGATTTAGAAAATGTTGGTGCTGAAGATTACCACCAACTTATGAGAGCATGGGAATTAAAACACAGAACTATTACATCACAATGTGTAACTGAGCATACTAAATTTAGAGAGGAAACTAGATGGCCGGGTTATTATTACAGAGGCGATCATTTAAAACTCGATGATGATAACTGGCATTGTTTAACTGTTTCTAGAAGAGATCCTAAAACTAAAAAGTTCACAATGGAAAAAGTTCCTGTTTATCACATTGTAGACGAAAAGAAGGAAAAGAAAGCTTCATAAAGTTTAATGGAGTTATTAGAAAAATCCGACAAAGAGATAAAAGACATTGCTCAGCCGATCTGGGATAATTTAGTTAAATCATCAAATATCAAAGATTACGGCGGCTTCACTAAAGACTTTTCATCGCAAATGCTATACGGAGCAAATGAAGTTGAGTTAGGAAAACAGTGGGCTAACAATAAACTTCTTACAAGCCTCTCAGAGAAGCAGGAGTATTTAGGTACAATTAGAAGAAATCAATTTATTACTGTTCTTTATAAACAAACAAGCCAAACAATGCCTGGAGAATTTCTAGGTAGGCTAGTTTTAGGTGAAGAAGATGGTCTGGTAAAAGTTTTTGGAGCTACAATTTATTAAGATTGACAACTTAATATTTCAGGCATACTCCTTACATTAATGCTCGAAATTTATCTTCCTATTGCCCAAGTAAACATAGATATTTTTCTTTTATTATTTTTAAGTTTGGCTGTTGGAGTTTTATCAGGACTTTTTGGTGTTGGAGGAGGATTCTTGATGACACCATTTTTAATTTTTATGGGCATACCTCCAGTATATGCAGTTCCAAATGAAGTAAATAACATTCTTGCTACTTCAGTATCAGGCTCTCTTACTCACTGGTATAAAAAAACTTTAGATTACAAGATGGGTTTAATGATTGTTTCAGGTGGTGTAGCTGGAACTATCATAGGAATAATGACATTTACTTTCTTTTCAGAAATAGGAAAAATAAGTTTAATAATTTCTTTATTGTATATGTATCTTTTAGCAATAGTTGGTACATTAATGTTAATTGAAGTTTTAAGAGAAAGAAATCGTTTAAAATCTAAAGTAAATATTAAAAAAAAATTACACGATCATAATTGGTTACAAGGTCTTCCTTTAAGAATGAGGTTTAATAAATCTCGACTATATGAAAGTGCGTTCACTCCTATTTTATTAGGATTTGTTGTTGGATTTGTTGCATCAATGATGGGAATAGGAGGCGCGTTCTTAATGGTGCCTGCAATGATTTATATTATCGGAATGCCTGTAAAATTAATTCCTGGGACCTCTTTGTTTGTTACTGTATTCATTAGTGCTGTAGTAACAATTTTACATTCTTTCAATTACGGAACTATTGACTTATTTCTAGTAGTTCCCTTGATATTAGGTTCAATTGTTGGAGTTCAAGTAGGTCAAAAGATTGGTCAATTTTTAGATAGCAACGAACTCAAGTCTTTATTTGCAATGCTTTTAATAACTGTAGCTATAGCAATCGCCTACGACTCTTTCTTTAGAAAAAAAACAGAATTTAATGCAAGTAAAGTTGCAACACCAGAATTAAATAGTTTAGCAGAATTTATTGTAAAAATGTCCAACGATGTACCGTTCTTATATGGAGCCTTTGCAATAATTCTTGCGGTTGCACTTGGGGCATTAATGGCATGGATCAGAAAAATTGTTCATGATTTAAGACATAAGAAACCAAAACAAGAAGAAGTTAAATTTCCAGTTAAATAATTATTTTCTTTTATATTTTTGTTTTTCAGGTATTACACCTCTTACACCACCCCTAGGATCCTCGACATCTCCTTTTCTTCTTGGAATTAAATGAATATGACAATGCATTATTGATTGACCAGCATCTTTACCTATATTAACGCCAACATTAAAAGCGCTTATTTCCTTATCTAAATTTTTTAATTCTTTTTTTTGTTTTTTTAAAACTTCATTTAAATCAGTCATTTCATCTTTAGACAAATCAAAAAAATCATCCAAATGCCTATTGGTAATAATCAGAGTATGATGTTTTGTGACAGGGTAAGCTGTATCTCGTATTATAAAAAAATGTTTAGTTGATGAGATAACTTTACAATTGGTTTTACTGCAAAAAATACAGTCTTCAATATGCGAAGACATTATGCACTTCGATAAAGCTTAGTCATAACGAATTCTCTATGACCCAAAGCTTCAGCACATGTTAATCTACCATTTGCAACTTTTAGAGTTGTTTCAATAAGTTTGTTACCTGCTTGATCAAGGTTCATTTCTCTTGATAAAATCTTTGAAACATCACAATCTACATGCTCACTCATTAATTTAGCTGTTAAAGGATTGGCAGTAAGTTTTACAACAGGTTCTATAGGGTTACCTATAATATTCCCTTGTCCAGTTGGAAAAAGATGAATATTAAATCCTCCAGCCGCTTGTAAAGTTACACACTCAGCTGCTGCAGAAGAAGTATCCATAAAATATAAGCCTTTACCTTTTTTTGGTTCTTCGGCAGGCTCTAAAACGTCAATAAACTTTCTAGAACCTATCTTTTGAAAATTACCAAAAGCTTTTTCCTCAATTGTAGTTAGTCCTCCTGCAATATTACCCGCTGTAGGTTGACTCTCAGATAAATCATCAGTTGCTTCTTTTAAAATAAAATCATTGTAATCACTCCAAGTCTTCATAAATTTTTTCTGAGCCTCTGGAGTCGCACCTCTTTTAGCACAAACTTGTTCCGCACCAGTTAGTTCAGAAGTTTCCCCGAAACATAAATGAACACCCAGTGGCTCTAATTTATCCATTAAATTTCCAACTGTCGGATTAGATGCAAGACCTGAAGTTGTATCTGACTCACCACATTTAACTGATATCCATAAGTCGCTCATTGGACATTCTTCTCTTTGCTTTTCAGAAGCCCACATAGAAAATTCTTGTGCTTTTTTAGATGCTTTCATTATTGTTTGTATGTCTCCACTTCTTTCAATATGAAATCCTTCAACTGGTTTTCCAGTTTCTGCAATTCCATCAACAATTTTTTTTGTCCATTTTGGCTCAATTCCAATAACAATAACAGCAGCAACGTTTGGATTTCTACCCGTGCCAATCATAGTTCTAAAATGTAATTCTAGATCTGCACCAAATTGCAATCTCCCATAAGAATGAGGTAGTGCAATTGTTCCTTTAATATTATTTGCTACAGCTTCAGCACAAGCATTTGAAATATCATCAACTGGAAGAATAATTACATGATTTCTTGTTCCAGCTCTTCCATTTTCCCTTTTATAACCTAAAAAACTTTTTGGAATTTCCATTCTAGTTTACCACTTTTTTGTTTTTACATTGTGAACATGAACGTGTTCACCTTTTTTGATTTCTTTAACTACTTTTCCAATATCGTGCCCATACTTAAAAATTGTATCTCCAACCTTAAGGTCTTTTAGTGCAATTTTGTGTCCTAAAGGAACATCATTTGTTGATGGAACCTTAACGGTTTTGTCGTTTTCCATTATCCATGCGCTACAATCTTGACCTTTTTTTGTGGTTTCTATTACAACAACTCCTACGTTATCTTTTTCGTCGTGTATGATGAGATCGGGCTGTGACATAAAAATATCTAATGGATATAGACTAAAATTTAGTATAAAGAAAGCTAGATTTTCAAAATACTCAAAGGAGATTTATGGCTAAAATGACAACAGAAGAAGCTTTTGTAAAAGTTTTACAGATGCATGGTATTGAGCACGCGTTTGGTATTATTGGTTCTGCATTTATGCCTATTTCAGATATCTTCCCAGATGCGGGAATTACTTTTTGGGACGTGGCCCACGAGACTAACGGTGGTTTAATAGCTGATGGTTACACACGTGCTACTGGAAAAATGTCAATGGTTGTAGCACAAAACGGCCCAGGTATAACTGGTTTAGTAACACCAATAAAAACTGCTTACTGGAATCATACTCCACTTCTTTTAGTAACACCTCAAGCTGCAAACAAAACAATGGGTCAAGGTGGTTTTCAAGAAGTTGAACAAATGAACTTATTTAAAGATATGGTTTGCTATCAAGAAGAAGTTAGAGATCCATCTAGAATTGCAGAAGTTTTGAATAGAGTTATCGAAAAAGCTATTAGAGGTTCAGCTCCAGCACAAATAAATGTACCAAGAGATTATTGGACACAAGTAATAGATATCGAATTACCACCAATCGTAAGATTGGAAAGACAAGCAGGCGGAGCAGCGGCGATAGAGGAAGCAGCAAAATTACTTTCTAACGCAAAGTTTCCTGTAATTTTATCAGGCGCAGGTGTAGTAATTGGTGGAGCAATTAAAGACTGCGTAAAGCTTGCCGAAAAATTAGATTCTCCAGTTTGTTCTGGCTATCAACATAATGATAGTTTTCCCGGAAGTCATCCGCTAGCAGTTGGTCCATTAGGTTATAACGGATCAAAAGCTGCAATGGAATTAATCGCTAAGGCGGATGTAGTTTTAGCTTTAGGCACAAGACTAAATCCTTTTTCAACTTTACCTGGTTATGGAATTGATTATTGGCCGAAGAATGCAAAAATTATTCAAGTTGATATGAATTCCGATCGAATAGGTTTAACAAAAAAAGTAACAGTTGGAATTTGTGGAGATGCTAAGTTAGTATCTCAACAATTACTGAGTAAATTATCTCCAAAAGCAGGTGATAATGACAGACAAAAGAGAAAAGATTTAATTCATCAAATAAAATCAGCTTGGCTACAAAAACTTTCTAGTTTAGATCATGAAGATGACGATCCAGGAACAGTTTGGAATAAAGAGGCAAGAGATAGAGATAAAGATCGAATGTCTCCAAGGCAAGCTTGGAGAGCAATTCAAGCTGGTATGCCTGAAGATGTAATTATTTCAAGTGATATTGGAAATAACTGTGCGATAGGAAATGCATATCCAACTTTTGAAAAAGGAAGAAAATATTTAGCACCAGGCTTATTCGGTCCTTGCGGCTACGGTTTTCCATCTATTTTAGGTGCTAAAATTGGTTGTCCTGACACACCTGTAATTGGTTTCGCAGGTGATGGAGCATTTGGAATTAGTATGAATGAAATGAGTTCATGTGCACGTGAAGAATGGCCAGCTATTTCAATGGTTATATTTAGAAACTATCAATGGGGTGCAGAAAAAAGAAATACTACATTATGGTTTGATAATAATTTTATAGGTACAGAATTAGATCCAGAATTAAGTTATGCAAAAGTTGCTAACGCATGTGGTTTAAAAGGAGTTACAGTCAAAACAATGGAAGAAACCACAAAGGCTATTAAACAGTCATGTGAAGATCAAAAAAAAGGTATCACAACATTTATTGAAGTAATACTTAACCAAGAATTAGGTGAGCCGTTCAGAAGAGATGCTATGAAAAAACCGGTGAAAGTAGCTGGAATTAAAAAAGAAGACATGAGGCCTCAAAAAGGTTTAAACTAGTTTAATAAATGAAATCTCAAAGTTCCAATAAAAGCTTTGGCTTATTATTTTTTGTTGTTTTTTTAATACTTGGTTTATGGCCATTAAAAAATGGTGAGAGTCTTAATTTCTATTTTATCACAGCTTCTGTAGTTTTTTTATTTTTAGGATTATTAAATTCAAAACTTCTGTCTCCACTAAACAAATCGTGGATTAAATTAGGTGAAATATTAGGTATTATTATAGCACCGATTGTGATGGCTTTGGTATATTTTGCAATTCTAACACCAGTAAGTATTATTGTACGAGTTTTTGGCAAAGATTTATTGGGTTTAAAATTTTTAAAAGAAAAAGACACTTATTGGATTAAAAGAAAAAAAATCCTTGGTTCTATGAAAAAACAATTTTAGATGATCGAATTTATAAAAGAATTTTGGGAATTTTTAAGAGAAAGAAAAAAATATTGGTTGCTACCAATAATAATCGTTTTGGCTTTATTTGGAATTTTAATTGTCCTTAGTCAAGGGTCTGCAGTAGCACCATTTATTTATACAATATTTTAGTGACTTCTATATTAGGAATATCAGCATTTTATCATGATAGCGCAGCAGCAATTATTATCGATGGAAATATAATTGCAGCAGCTCAAGAAGAAAGATTTTCAAGGAAGAAACATGACCCAAGATATCCATTTCATGCAGTACAATATGTACTAGAGGAGTCTAATTTAAGTCTAAATGAAGTCGATCACATTGTTTTTTTTGAAAAACCATTTTTAAAATTTGAAAGACTTTTAGAAACCTATATGGCATTTGCTCCAAGAGGTTTTAAATCATTTAGTTTATCTATGCCAATATGGCTTAGAGAAAAACTTTTTCAAAAAAAATATCTATTTGATAAGCTTAAAGAACATGACAAAAGTTTTAACGATATAACTAAAATCAAATTTTCAGAACACCATTACAGTCATGCAGCAAGTGCATTTTTCCCTTCACCATTTGAAGAGGCTATTATTTTAACATTAGATGGTGTAGGTGAATGGGCAACAACTACTGTAGCAGTTGGAAAAAAAAATAAACTTGAGATTGTAAAAGAAATACATTTTCCTCATTCATTGGGATTATTATATTCAGCTTTTACTTATTACACAGGTTTTAAAGTAAATAGCGGAGAATATAAATTAATGGGACTTGCTCCATACGGTAAACCTATTTTTAGAGACACTATATTAAACAAACTAATAGATTTAAAAGAAGACGGCTCTTTTAAACTTGATATGAATTATTTCAATTATGCTACGGGATTGACAATGACCAATAATAAATTTTCTAAAATTTTTGGACATCCAGTAAGAGACCCAAAAAAAGATTTATTAACTCAATTTCACATGGATATAGCTTCATCAATCCAAGCTGTAACCGAAGAAATAGTATTAAGAATAACAAAAAATATTTTATCAAAATATAAAATAAAAAATCTTTGTTTAGCAGGAGGAGTAGCTCTGAATTGTGTTGCTAATGGAAAAATTCTTAAGGAAAAAATATTTGAGAATATTTGGATACAGCCTGCCGCAGGAGATGCTGGCGGATCTTTAGGCGCAGCTCTTGCTTACTGGCATCACGAATTAAAAAAACCAAGAGTCGAATTTAAAGATAAAATGAAAGGTTCTTACCTTGGCCCTAAGTTTGAAAATAATTTTATTGAAAAAAAACTTAAGTCACTAAAAGCAAATTATAAAAAGTATAATAGAGAAGAAATGATTTCTTTAATTGCAAAAGAACTTTCTAATGAAAAAACTGTAGGCTGGTTCCAGGGAAGAATGGAATTTGGTCCTAGAGCATTGGGTGGAAGGTCAATATTAGCAGACCCAAGATCAGAAAAAATGCAAAAAGAATTGAACTTAAAAATCAAGTTCAGGGAGAGTTTTAGACCATTTGCGCCATCCGTTCTTAGAGAAGATGTAAATGAGTGGTTTGAATTAAATAATGAAAGTCCTTACATGTTATTAGTTTCAGAAGTTAAAAAAAATAAACAAATTAAGATGAATGCAGAAGATGAAAAATTATTTGGTATAGATAAATTAAACGTCAAAAGATCTAGTGTTCCAGCAATAACTCACGTAGATTATTCAGCAAGAATTCAAACTGTGCACAAAGATACAAATCCTAGGTATTACGACCTTATCACAGAGTTTAAGAAAAATACAAATTGTCCAGTTTTAGTAAACACTTCATTTAATGTTAGAGGAGAACCTATTGTTTGCTCAATTGATGATGCGTTTAATTGCTTTATGGGAACTAATTTAGATATTTTAGTGATAGAAGACTTTGTTTTATTTAAAAATCGCCAAGACAAGTCATTAATTAAAGATTACAAAAATAAATTTGAATTAGATTAATTTAAAATTGAAGCAGGATCTAATTTAACATCAAACCAATTAAGCCTAATGTCTAAATGTGGTCCAGTAGCTCTTCCACTTTGTCCTAAGGTTCCAACAATTTGACCTTTTTTAATTTTCTGTCCAACTTTGACATTTATATCTTTCATGTGCATATACAAAGTACTTATTCCATGACCATGATCAAAAATTATTGTACCTCCTGTAAAATACATATCATTCTCTGATAAAGTAACCTCTCCATCCATCATTGCTTTTACTGGTGTACCCTCTGGTGCATGAAAGTCTATTCCATAATGAGGTCTTCTAGGCTTACCATTTAAAATCCTTTGGCTGCCATAAACGCCTGTAATTATGTATTTATCTATTGGGTAGATAAATTTATCTTTAAAAAAATCATAAGTAGTATCTATTGATCTAGCTTTACCAATTAATACATTATCTTTTTTAATTCTCTCGTATACTTCAGGTGGTGGAGTAACTTGCTTTGGAGGTAAACCATCAATTCTTTGAATTTTATACTCTCTTTTAAATACTTTCTTTTCAATTTTTTTTGTTTTCCCATCTGTTTTTATTATGATTAGTACATTATTTTTTCTGTCTCTATCTAAACCAAAAGCAAAATAACCGTCTTTAGAAACTCGAATGTTCCTATCATCAACTTTTACTTTTGAACTTGGATTTGTTTTTCCTAAAATAAAAGCTCCTTGCTCAAACTTCCCTAAAAATTCAACAGCGCTTAGATGTTGAAATTTTAGTATAAAAAATAATATTAAGAAAATTCTCATTTAGCTGTCCAACCACCATCTATTATAATTGATGAACCAGTAATCATACTAGCAGCTTCAGAAGCTAGAAATGTTATTGAAGTTGCTACGTCGCTTACAGTTACTACTTTATTAATTGGAGTATTTTCTTTGACATATTTATTGTAATTTTTGTCTGCAAAATATTTTTTAGTTCGAGGAGTTAAGACAATGTTAGGACAAACGCTGTTAACTCTTATATTATATTTAGCTAGATCTAAAGCCATACCTTTTGTTAAACCCTCAACTCCAAATTTCGTCATGCTATAAACAGTTCTTTTTTGTCCTGCTACTAAGCCAAAAATAGATGAAACATTAATTATCGAACCACTTTTTCTTTTTAATTTTATAATTTGATTGGCACAAAGTTGAGCCACATTAAAAACTGCTTTAGTATTCACATTTAATAAAGTTTCCATTGAAGATTTTTTTACATTTAAAAAAGGCTCTGGAATATTAGTGCCAGCATTATTAACTAAAATATCTAATTTCTTAAGTTTAGTTACAAAAGACTTCATTCGATCGTAATTATTCACATCACAATTAAACGACATGAAATTTACTTTAAACTTCTTAATCTCTTTTTTTAAAGTATTGAGTTCTAATTGATTTCTTCCAATTGCAATAACGTTCCCTCCAGCTTCAGCAATCGCTAAAGCTGCACCTCTACCTAAGCCTTTTGTTGCCCCGGTAATTAAAGCTGTTTTACCTTTTAAATTTATGTCTTTGAGAAAAATTCCCATTATTGTGCTGTCCAGCCTCCATCAACTAATAAAGATGTTCCTGTAATCATTTCAGATGAGTCAGCAGCTAAAAATGCTACAGCAGTTGCAACATCACTTTCTTTTGCAACTCTCCCTAATGGAATATTTTTAAGCATCTTATTTTTGAATTTCTTATTTTTAAAAAACTTTTTAACCATTGGTGTTTCAACAAATGTAGGACAAATAGTATTAACTCTTATATTGTAAGGAGCTAATTCGCATGCCATACCTCTAGAAAGCCCCTCTACTCCAAATTTATTCATGTTGTAAACGTTACGTCCCTCACAACCTACTCTGCCTAATTGAGACGACATATGAATAATAGATCCCCCAATTTTTTTTCTATTTTTCGCTTTTACCATTTTTTGAGAACATAATTGCGCAACGTTAAATGCAGCTTTCATATTAAGATTAGTTAAGTATTCCATATTTTCCTGACTTACTTTTGTAAAATGTTGGGGCCTATTATTTCCAGCGTTATTTACTAAAATATCTAATCGACTAATTTTTCTTAAAACTTTTTTTAAATCATCTAAATTTGTTACATCACAAACAAATAATTGACTTGAGCCTTTAGTTCTTTTAATTATTTTGTTTACTTTAACAAGGTCAGATTTTGTTCTACTTAATATAACTACTTTTGCACCTGCTTCAGCTAAAGCAATAGCACAAGCTTTTCCAAGACCTTTACCAGCTCCTGTGACGAGCGCTGTTTTATTTTTAAGATTAATTTTTTTAAGCATTAAAGTATTAAAGTATTAATATCTGTATATATTAATTCAACAGCTACTATTAAAATTGCCAACAAACCTACCCAAGCAATCCATTTATATTTCTTAATCCAACTCGAAATCAGATTTGCCGCAACAGCCATTAATATTATTGACAGAACTAATCCAAAAATTAATAGGTGATAATGATGACCAGCAGCTCCTGCAACACCGAGAACATTATCTAAACTCATAGTAAAGTCTGCTAAAAGCACAGTCCAAATTGCTTTAAGAAAACTTGAATTATCAACTTTTATATCCTCCTCTTTTGATGCTCCTTTAATTACATCAACGTACAATTTATAGACAATGTATAATAATAAAATTCCTCCAATAAGTCTTAGACCTGTAATTTGCAATAAGTAAGCTGTTAGAAGAGTTAAAATTATTCTTAAAATTACAGCTCCTCCTATTCCCCAAAAAATAACTTTTTTTCTTTGATCAGGTGGAAATTTTGAAGCCACCATTCCTATAATAATTGCATTGTCACCTGCTAAGACAAGATCGATAAAAATGATTTGTGTTAATATTGTTATTTGTTCAGGAGTAAGTAGTTCTGCAAACATGATTACTTATTAAGTATCATGTCAGATGCTTTTTCTGCAATCATTATTGTAGGAGCATTAGTATTACCTGAGGTTATATTGGGCATAATAGATGCGTCCACAACTCTTAAATTTTGAATTCCATGTGCTTGCAATTTATCATTAACAACAGCTTCCTCTCCTTTACCCATTTTACATGTCCCAACAGGGTGAAAGATTGTTTGAGCGTGATTACTTGCGGCTTTGACTAATTCCTCATCATCGGTGATATGTGAGCCAGGTCTATATTCTTCTGGTTCATATTTTTTGAAAGTTTTAGTGTTAAGCATAATATTTCTTACAATTTTCAAAGCTTTTGCTGCTACATCTCTATCGTCTTGAGTAGATAAGTAATTCATTTTTATTTTAGGATTATCTCTACTGTCATTACTTGCTATATTAATTTCCCCTCTGCTTGATGGTCTCACATTAGCAATAGTTGGAGTTATTCCGTCAAAGTCATGCATTTTAGTTGCACCAAGAATATCCGTACTTATCGGTTGAACGTGAAACTGTAAATTTGGTGTCGCTCTTGAAGGATCACTTTTAACAAAACCACATACTTGACTGGCACCCATTGTCATTGGACCACTTTGTTTAAAAATATACTCCAATCCAATAAAAAAATTTCCAATCAAACTATTAATTTTACTATTTAAAGATTTTAAATTCTTCACTTTATATACCGGTCTAAACATTAAATGATCTTGTAAGTTTTTTCCTACACCCTTAAGTTCGTGAATAGTTTCTATGCCATGTTTGTTCAATTTTTCTGAGTCTCCAATTCCTGAAACTTGCAAAATGTGCGGTGAACCAATTGATCCAGCGGATAAAATTACTTCTCTATTTGCTTTAACTGTAACTACTTTTTCTTTTTGATAATAACTTACACCAGTTGCTTTTTTTCCTTCAAAATTTATTTTTTGAACATGAGCTTTAGTGACAATTTTCAAATTTGATCTACTTTTAACAGGATTTAAATATCCTTTAGCCGCACTACAACGTAACTTTAATAATTTATTTCGGCTTGTAGTAAATTGAAAATAACCGATACCAAAATTATCTCCTGTATTAAAATCTTCTGTTCTAGGAATTCCTGTTTCTTCAGCAGCATTTTGAAATTCTTCTAACATGTCTAAATTTATTTTCTTATTCGAAACAGTAATTGGACCTTTGTCATTATGAAATTCATTAGGACCGAGTTCGTTATTTTCTGACTTTAAAAAATAAGGGAAAACATCATCCCAACCCCAGCCAGCGTTACCTTGTTGTCTCCAATTATCATAATCATTACTTTGGCCTCTAATCCAAAGAAGTCCATTAATGGATGAACTTCCCCCTAAAGTTTTTCCTCTTGGATATCTAATTGATCTATTGTTCATGGTTTCATCTTTTTCGGTGTGAAAACACCAATCGACTTTTGGATTATGCATTGTTTTAAAATATCCAACAGGAATGTGGATCCATGGATAAGTATCTTTACCTCCTGCTTCTAACAGAAGAACTTTGTTATTTGGATTAGCACTTAGTCTGTTTGCAAGCACACAGCCAGCTGATCCTGCTCCAATAATTACAAAATCAAATTCATCCATGATTAGAATTTAACTTATACTTGAGAAAACTCATACATGCTAATGTGACTAATTCAACTCTAGGTTTAGCTACTTTGGTTTGACTCTAATTTTTATAAGAGGTTTAATTCTGTTTTTTATTAATAAAAAACGGGGGAAATAATGAAAAAATTATTATCTGTAGTTTTTGGTTTAGCTGTTCTTGTAGGATTCTCTATGAATTCAGCAAATGCAAAAACTTTGAAATGTCAGACCGTTCTTAACACTAAAGCTGATGAAGTGAAAATGTTGAAGGACTTTACTGACACTGTAACAGAGCTTACTGATGGATCTTTAAAGTTTGAGATTTTACCAGCAGGTGCTGTTGTAGGAGTAAAAGAGACTTTAGATGCGGTTGATAAAGGATTAATTGATTGTGGTTTTGCATGGACACACTATTGGTCTGGAGATCATCCAGCTGCCATGTTATTCGGTTCGCCAGTAGCAGGTGGTGGAGTAGGTATAGATAACTTAGCGTTTTTATCTTGGTTCCAATATGGTGGTGGTAAAAAATTATACGACCAACTTTGGAAAGAAATGGGTAGAGACATTAAAGGATTTATGCTTCAACCAGTTGGCCCAGAAGCTTTAGGTTGGTTTCCAAAACCAATAAAAGATATGGCTGATTTTAGAAAATATAAATTCAGAACACCTCCAGGAATTCCTGGTCAAACATATAAAGATATCGGTATTGCATCTGTAGCAATGGGTGGTGGAGATATTCTTCCAGCATTACAAGCAGGTACTATCGATGCAGCAGAATGGTGTTGTCCAAAACCAGATTTAACATTTGGTTTCCAAAAAGTATTGAAACACTATTACCTACAAGGTTTACACCAAGTAGTAGTAAATGCTGACTTTTATATTACTGGAAAAACTTACAAAGCAA
Organism: uncultured Pelagibacteraceae bacterium; assembly: GCA_902590625.1. Classification (GTDB taxonomy): domain Bacteria; phylum Pseudomonadota; class Alphaproteobacteria; order Pelagibacterales; family Pelagibacteraceae; genus Pelagilacustribacter. The sequence continues at coordinate 36,358 of CACIXL010000007.1, forward strand.
TGACTAAGCACGAGAAAAAATCTCTTGAAGTAGCTGCAAACGCTTCATTAGCTAAGTCTCTAAGCTACAGAATCTATGAAAATGGAAAAGCTTTAAGAGAGTTAACTACTAAGCACGGAGTAATTTTAGAAGATACTCCAACAGACTACTTTAAAGAATATATGGCAGCAGCAAAGAAAACATTGAACGAAAACGCAGCAAAAAATAAATTTTTTGCTAAAGTTTACAATTCAATGAAAGAATTTGCTGATATTGCTGTACCATTCTGGAGCGGTGCTCAAATGTCAAATGCTAAGCTAGGAATGGCTCACGCGGCGACATTAAAGTAATAAGCAAAAACTTTAAAAATATTTTAGAGCGGACTTAACAGTCCGCTCTAATTTTTTAGGATGAGATTATGAATGACAAGCCACCAAAAATAGACATTTCAGATGAAATGATTGCCGAAAGACGCGGCGGTTCAGGCAAAATGCCTGATGATATGCCAGTATGGATGGCAAACACTATTACTTCAATAGATAAATTCAGCAAACGTGTAGGTAATGTGGTTTGTTGGATCCTTGTCCCTTTAATTTTTGCAATGACTTATGAAGTTATTATGAGAAAATTATTTTTAGCTCCAACAATTTGGGCCTACGATATGAGTAGATTTTTATATGGGGCTCTATTTATGCTAGGAGCAGGCTACGCTCTCTCCAAAGGAGTTCACATTAGAGCAGATTTTTTATACAGAAATTTTAAAACTAAAAATCAAGGTCTTGTAGATTTTTGGTTATATATTTTATTTTATTTTCCAGGATTAATAGTCTTTCTTTACATGACTATTGGATATGTCGAAGAGTCAATTCGAAGAGGGGAAAGGGGAATGGATACAACTTGGATGCCATTTATGTGGCCTATAAAATCATGTTTATTGATAGGTATAATATTTCTTTTAGTTCAAGGCGTATCAGAATTACTTAAAAGTTTTTGGGCTGCTAAAAAAGGTGAGTGGCCTGGAGAAGAGAAAAAATGATAGCAGAATTAATTGATCCAGCGGTATTAGGTATCATTTTAGTTGGAGTAATGCTTTTTGCTATCTTTGTTGGATTTCCAATATCTTTTACTTTAATTTTTTTAGGTTTTGTATTTGGATATTTAGGATTTGGTAAACTAGTTTTCTATTTAATGACCTTACAATTTTCGATGGTCATGACCGAACAAACCCTCGCCGCCGTACCGCTCTTTGTCTTCATGGGAATTATGATGGAGCAAGCTGGTTTGATGGAAAGGTTGTTCTCAGCATTCCAACTTATGTTAGCTAGAGTAAGAGGATCACTTTATTACGCTGTTCTATTTGTTTCTGTGATTTTTGCTGCAGCGACAGGAATAGTTGGAGCTTCGGTGACAATTTTAGGAATAATGGCCGCTAAATCTATGAATAGATCTAGTTATAATGTTCAGCTTGCTGCTGGGACTATTACAGCAGGAGGAACATTAGGAATTTTAATACCACCAAGCATCATGCTTGTTGTGATGGGACCAATTATGGAAATTCCTGTTATAGATTTATTTGCAGCTGCAATATTACCAGGTATACTTTTAGCTTCGTTGTTTGCTGCATACACCACAATTAGATGTATGTTAGATCCAAAGCTAGGCCCACCATTACCTGAAGACATGAGACCAACTAGTATGAAAACTGTTTGGATAGAATTTTTATTAGGGCTTGTTCCTCCAGCAGCATTAGTTTTCGCAGCACTTGGAAGTATATTATTAGGTTTTGCAACTCCAACTGAAGCTGCAGGTTGCGGAGCGATGGGTGCACTTTTGTTGTCACTTGCTTATAAAAAATTAACTCTTCCTAAATTACAAGAGGCTCTCGTTAAGACTTTGGAAATAACAGCTCTAATAATGGTTCTAGTAGCTGCTTCTAATTTCTTCGGAGCTGTGTTTGCTAGATTAGGTACACCAACTTTATTAACTGAGTTTTTACTTGGTCTAGAGATGAATAAGTACTTAATTTTAGCAATGATCATGGTTATGATTTTCTTACTTGGTTGGCCTTTGGAATGGGTACCAATAGTTATGATTATAATTCCAATTATTTTACCTTTAGTTGAAGCTCTTGGATTTAACCTAACTTGGTTTGCTATTCTTGTTGCCGTAAATCTCCAGACCTGTTGGCTTTCTCCGCCTGTTGCCTTATCGGCCTATTTCTTAAAGGGAGTTGTACCTGAGTGGGATTTAAAAGATATATATCTTGGAATGATGCAATTTATGGTTTTACAATTAATTGGATTAATATTAATAGTAATATTTCCACAAATAGCATTGTGGTTACCGACACTTTTATATGGCAATTAAATATTTAAAAAAATCACCTAAGACTTCTTCAACAGACGACACAAAAACTGCAGGTATAGTTCAAGGTTTGCTAAATGATTTAGAAAAATCTAAAGAGCAGGGTTGCATAGATCTTACAAAAAAATTTGATAAGTATGACGGTGAAATTATAGTTTCAAAAGAGAGAATAGAAGATATTAAAAAATCTTTAGATCAAAAAACTAAAGATGATGTTAAATTTTCTTATGATCGTGTTAGAAAATTTGCAGAAGCTCAATTAAAAAACTACGGACAAGATTTCGAAGTTGAACTTTCAAAAGGTTTATACGCAGGTCAAAAATTAATTCCAGTTAATACAGCCGGATGTTATATTCCTGGTGGTAGATATGCTCACATTGCGTCTGCTGTTATGAGCGTAACAACAGCTAAAGTAGCTGGAGTAAAAAACATAATTGCTTGCAGCCCTCCAAAAGCCGGAGTAGGAGCCCATCCAGCAATAATTTATACTGCAAACTTATGTGGTGCAGATGTTATTATGAATTTAGGAGGAGTTCCTGCCATTGCGGCAATGACTAATGGACTATTTAAAAATGCTCCTGCAGATATAATTGTTGGACCCGGCAACCAGTTTGTTGCTGAAGCAAAAAGAATTTTATTTGGAAAAATTGGAATTGATTTATTTGCTGGTCCTACTGAGATAGGAATTATTGCAGATGAGACTGCGGACCCAGAAATCATTGCGGTAGACTTAGTTGGTCAAGCTGAACATGGTTATAACTCTCCAGCTTGGCTATATACTACTAGCAAAGAACTTGCTGACAAAGTTATTAAAAGAGTTCCAGAATTAATTGCAGACTTACCAGAACTTCCAAGAACGAGCGCCGAAGCAGCTTGGAGAGATTACGGAGAAGTTGTTCTTTGTGATACTGACGAAGAAATGTCTAAAATTAGTGATGAGTATGCACCAGAGCATTTAGAAATTCATACAAAAAATTTAGAATGGTTTCATAAAAGATTAAAAAATTACGGTTCATTATTTATTGGAGAAGAGACAACGGTTGCTTATGGAGATAAATGTTCAGGAACTAATCACATATTACCTACTAAAGGAGCTGGTCGATATACAGGTGGTTTATTTGTAGGTAAGTTCATTAAAACTTTAAGTTTTCAAAGAATGACTAAAGAGTCTACAGAATTAGTTGGAGCTGCAGCAGCTAGAATTTCAAGATACGAAGGTATGGAGGCTCACGCTAGAACAGGGGATGTGAGACTTAAAAAATATGGTTACATGAAGTAATGCATGCTTTAGTTTATACTGGTACAGAGAAAATAGTTTACAGAGAAGAAAAAGATCCCACTAAAAAACCTGGCGAGGCATTAGTAAAAGTTCATGCTTCAGGTATCTGTGGTTCAGATATGCATGCTTACCACGGCAAAGATGAAAGAAGAATTCCACCACTTATATTAGGTCACGAGTTTAGCGGAACAAGTTTAGACGGAAAATTTAAAAATAAAGAAGTCGTAATCAATCCACTTATTAGTTGTGAGAACTGTGATTATTGCAAAAACAAAAGAGAACATCTGTGCCCACAAAGAACAATGATTGGAATGAGCACTCCTACAAAAAGAGATGGGGGTTTAGCAGAATTAGTATCTGTTCCAGAACAAAATATTTTTGAGGTACCAAAAGGTTTAAATATGAAAGAAGCTGCATTAGCTGAACCTACTGCTGTTGCTTTACATGCAGTTTTATTAGCTGAGGCAAATTTAAAAAAACCTTTATCGGAGTGTAAAATTTTAATTCAAGGTGCGGGGGCTATAGGTTTGCTTTGTGGCCTGGTGCTAAATAAGGAAAAAAATTCTAGTAATATAATCATGTCTGATCCTAATAAAAAAAGATTAGATGAATGTGAAAAATATCTTAAAGCAAGTTTTGTTGCACCAGATGATAAATCTATAAAAGAAAATCATTTTGACTTAATATTAGAATCTGTGGGACTAGAGATTACTAGACATCAAGCGATTAATTCAATAGCGCCTGGAGGCACTATAGTTCATATAGGTTTAACTCAACCCTCTGGAACTTTTAATTTTAAAAAACTTACAATCCAAGAAGTAACATTAGTTGGAACTTATTGTTATACAAATGATGACTTTAAAAATAGTTTAGTAATTTTAAAAGACAAAAAATTAGGTGATTTAGGATGGATAGAGTACCGTGATCTTAAAAAAGGTTCAGATGCATTTCAAGAAATACATAATGGTACTTGTGTTGCCCCTAAAATCATTCTTATTCCTTAGTTCTTCTTATAGTTGTAGACAAATTGCATACCTGAAATAAAATTTTAACATAGTTAATCTAAGTTAAATTTAAATAGATTAACTTATGAAAAAAATTATTTTATTTACGTCTTTATTTTTATTTTCCGCAGTCAATGCTGCAGGACACCTAAGTGAAAAAGATAAAAAAGCTACTCTAAAATGTACAGGACTTTATTATGCTAATAGCATGATACCTCAGGGAACTTTAGAGTTAGACAAGATTGTTTTCTCAATTGCAGCTAAGAAATATTTAACATCATATTTAATCAAAGAGGGTGTCAAAGAGGACTACATAAATGCAGAGCTTAATAAATTTGTCGATGAACTTTACGGCAAACCATATGATGAAAAAAAAACAGGTAATTGTACAAAATATATTTATAAATTAATTCCAAAATCAAAAGCTGAAATTGATAAATTAGTCAAATCAGGAATTTATTAATATGAGTGGATACGTTATAGCTAATATAGATGTTAAAAATCCCGAAGCTTATAAAGAATATGTTGGTAAGGTAGTACCGACTGTTCAAAAATTCGGAGGAGAGTACCTTGTACGTGCTGGGGAGTACAAAGTCATAGATGGTGAGTGGAAATATCCTAGAACGGTAGTAATTAAATTTCCAACTTATGAAAAAGCTTTAGAGTGGTATGACTCTGAGGAATATAAACCAGTAAAACCAATTCGATTAGCAAACTCAGTAGCTAATGGAATAATAATTAAAGGAGTATAAAAATATGATAGATAAATTTGGAAACGCATTTTATTTAATAATTTACCTAGCACATTTTATTATTGTTGGTAGTTATGCTTACCAGTTAGTTTTTGATACTAAAAAATTTCTAAAGGGTAGAGGAGTAGATAAAACTGCTACATTAATTACAAGATTTGCAGGCTCATTTATGATTGCTACAGTTTTAATGGCAATTTATGTTGCTTTTGTAAGATCAGGTGGACTGGTGGCTACTTGGGCATTCTTTAATTTAGTTTTTATAATGAACGTTTCAATATTGGTAGTAAATTTTTATACATTAAAAATTGATAAAACAGGTTTAACTAAAAAAACTAGAAATGATGGAATATACGCACCTCTAGTTCTTGTTATTATTAGCGCTATACTTTGTTACGGTTTAGCAGATAAAATTTACGTTTAAGGAGATATATGGCAAAATTTATGAACATTGTTAGATGTAAAGTGAAATCATCTAACAGAGAAGAGTATTTAAAAAAAATTGACGAGATGCCAAAGTTCGATGGGCAAATTTCAGCTAAATATGTTGAAACTAAACCTAACGAATTTTTTATGATCGGTGAATGGAATTCTGAAGATGCAATAGCCAAAGCTAGACCAAAGATGATTGAATTTTTGGACACACTTCGGCACACTTTAGAAGAACTGTCGTCCGAGTTAGGTGTTACTGACCCTCACTCTGGTACAGTTGTAATCGAGAAATAAGAAAGGAGTAATAATGGCTAAATTCTATACACTTGGATGTTATACAGCTAAGGGTCTTGCAGGATTTGTAAGCAACCCATCAACAGACAGAAAGGCTGCAACATCAGCTTTAGCTGCTTCTGTAGGAGCGAAAGTAACTCAATACTCTGGCCTAAGAGGAAAATATGACTTTATGGCAGTGATTGAAGGAACTTTTGATCAAGCTGCAGCGGCTGCTATGGTTGCCGTTTCTAGTGGAGCTGTCTCAGATTTTACAATTTTAGAAGATGTAGATCTTAATGAGATAGCGAAGACTGCTCAGAAAATGGCTTCATCATACAAAGAGCCTGGAAAATAATTATTTTCTGTAGCTTATACATTTTAAGGTATCAGTGAATTTTATTTGATTTTTATACTTTGATTTAATTTCACTGATACCAAGTTTAATATCTTTATCGCTCATGTTTAATAAGCATGAAATATATCTCTCCCTAAGCATTCTTACGTATTTTTGCTTAGATATATTTA
>CACIXL010000008.1 GCA_902590625.1 uncultured Pelagibacteraceae bacterium
ATTTTCAATTATAAGTTTAATTTTTTCTTTATTTATTTCTTTTTCTGTAACTAATATTGCAACCAAATAATTTTTTTTATCTCCATAAACAAAAGATTGTTTAATATTTTCATTTAAACATAAAATATTTTCAATTTTACTTGGCGAAATGTTATCTCCGCCTAAATTTACAATAATATCTTTTTTTCTATCTGTTATTTTTAAATAATTGTTCTCATCAAGTTCACCAATATCTCCAGTATATAACCATCCATCGTTAATCACTTTTTCAGTTTCTTCTTTTAGGTTCCAATAACCCAACATCACATTTTCACCCTTTATTAAGATTTCACCGTCCTCTGCTATTTTCACTTTATTAGTTCTAAATGGAGGCCCGACTGATTCGACTTTGACTAAATCTGGTAAATTACAGCTTACGACAGGAGAGGCCTCTGTAAGACCATAACCTTGCAAAGTAGGTAATCCTACAGCATTTAAAAATTCACCAATATTTTGTTCCAAGGCTCCACCCCCAGAAACGAAGGCTTGAAGATTTCCGCCAAACTGATTTCTGATTTTTTTTCGCACTAATTTTTCACATAAAAAATTTACTATTTTTTCACTAGGACTTAATTGCTCTTTTTTAAGTATTTTTTTTCCTAATTCTAAAGTTCGATTAATTAATTTTTTTTTGAGACCTATTTGTTTATCAAAATTCATATTTATTTTAGTAAAAAGGTTTTGATAAAATCTTGGAACTGCTGTCATGATAGTTGGTTTTGCAACTCCCATATTTGAAATTAATTTTTCTAAACTTTCAGCATAAAAAACTTTAGCTCCTACGATAATTTGTATAAATTGAACTGTATGTTCATATGAATGTGATAGTGGTAGCCATGTAAGAAAAATAGGATCTTTTTTTTTAGTTAAAGTTTCAAGTAATTCAACTGCGCCTTCGCAATTTGATAAAATACCACCATGGCTTAAAATAACTCCTTTAGGATTTCCTGATGTTCCCGATGTGTAAATAATACACGCAGGCATACTTCTCTTTAATTTGTTGTTAATCTCTTTTTTATAATTTTCTTCATTTATAATATTTTGAATTAATAAGCTGTCTACATCAATCTCTTCAAAAGAGATTATTTTTTGCTCATTTAAATTTACATATTTTTTAATTTTTTTAAATTGATCGTTATTAGAAACTATAATTAAAGATGGCTTGCAGTCATTTAAAATATATTCGTAATCATTTGATGAGTATGTTGTAAAAATAGGAACCGATATTCCTCCTGCATTCATCACAGCAAGATCTGTCATTAACCAGTACGGTCTATTTTCAGATAGTATTAAACAACGATCTCCTTCTTTTATTAATGATTGTATTTTTGATGAAAGTTTAAAAACTCTCTCTTTTATATCTCCCCAACTATAAGTTGGTTTTCCTGGTTTCAACCATTTTAAAAAAGGTTTGTTAGGATCTACTTCCTCACACTTTTTAAAGTATAATTCTACAAGACTGTTAAGTTTATCTATTTCCATAACTTGGTGGGCGAAGAGAGACTCGAACTCTCAAGGTATTGCTACCACCGGATTTTGAGTCCGGCGCGTCTACCAGTTCCACCATTCGCCCATTTTTTGAAATAATCTAATTTATTTTTCTTACTATGAGAACAAAAATAATTGAGGTAACGAACATAATTAGTGCATATGCGGCTGTTGGCACCATAAATACAATATCATCAAATAATTGTGTAGCCACGAAAACAGCTAAAGTTCCATTTTGTAATCCGCATTCAAGTGAAATACATTTTCTTTGTTCTAATCCTGAGGCTAAAAATTTAGCCATGTAGTAGCCTATAAAAATCATTGTAATGTTCAAAATGAAAGCTACTAATCCTGCTCTTGTAATAAAGCTAATAATTCTATCCCACTCTTCTACCCAAATAGAGATAAAGACAACTAAAAACAATATTACTGACAATCTCTGAACTAATAGAGTTTTAGATATAATGAAATCTGTCATTAAACTTCTTACAATCATGCCAAAAATTACGGGGACTGTTACTACAAAAAACATTTTAACAGCAATGTTAATCATGGATATTTCTTTGATTATTTCAAAACCGAGAAAACTTGCTGAATTATAAACAATTAAAGGAACTGTTATTACAGATATTAAACTCACAACTGCAGTTAACGTTACAGATAATGCAACATCACCATTAGCAAATTTAGTTAAAATATTTGATGTGACTCCACCCGGAGCTGCAGCAATTACCATTACACCAAGAGCTATTTCTGGTGGCATTGAAATAATATGAATTAAGATAAAAGCGATAATTGGAAGAATAATAACTTGACCCAAAAAACCTATTAAAAAATCTCTAGGGATTGTAACTACTCTTTTAAAGTCTGCTACGGTTAGACCAAGACCTAAACCGAACATTATTATGGCTAAACACACCGGGGCTATTGTTTTTGCTATTTCCATAATATTTTTGAATAAGTTTAAATACTAAATTTTGAAAATTTCATCAAGTTAAACATTGTAGAAGCATAATCACTGAATGCTCGTTGACTAGTAAGATAATTTTTTTCTATCATTTTTAGATCATCTCGTTTTGTCCCCATAGAGTATTCTAGTTTTTTATTTCTATTAATAAGTTTCTTTTTTTCTAGTGTTTTAAGTTTTCGAATTACTGTTGCTCTTGGGATAGATGATATGTCTGAAATAGAAGAAGCGTTTATTCCTCTTTTTGCTTTATGCTTTAAATTCATTAAAAAGAAGTCTCCATAAGACTGAGGCTTGACTGATACATCATTATTAATTTCCTCAATTAGACTTCTTATTTGAACTAAACCTATAGACCCCCACACATTCCAGGACTCTAGATCACCAAAAAATGCTCTGTGTCTTGTTAAATAAGGAATTTGAAATCTGTACCAGTATTCCCAGCTTACTGTGAAATGTTCTAATATAAACTTTTTAATATCCTCTTTTTCTAGGGATTTACCAAACCAATCTTCAGCTGATAAGTAGATTGAAACTTTTGATAACAAAGTTGCCATGTTTTCTATCGTTGCCAAGGGTTTTTGAATTTCTAATCCTTTTGAATTTAAAAAAATTGTTTTTCCAGTTCTAATAATAATATCGTGTTTTTGTAAATAATTTATCTTTCGTCTTACTGTTTCTTTAGGAATATTAAGCTCCTTTGAAATCTCAATTAAGTTTAATTTTTCAATACCTACTTTTTCCTGACTATAGAAAGCATCCATAGACATATAATGAAATCGGTCTGAATAATTTATGTAAACTTTATTCATTAAATACATTAAGATTAAATATGTATCGAAGTCGTTAAAATTTAAATAAGCACGGTTTACCCATTCTTGTTGTAGTCTGTAAAGACCTTTTAGTACTTCGTTTATATTTTTTTGAAAGACTTCAAATACTTTGTCTTTGTCTAAGCTACCTTTTAGATTTTCTTGATTTTTTAAGTGAGCAATTTTTATGTCTACAGGATTGCTCATGAAGATTATTTATTCCAAGTAATGCTTTGATTGATAAGAATGGCCATTAAAATCCAAATGATAAACGTATCACCAGGAGAAAAACCATAATCTGCGCCAAACATTCCCGCAACTATTACGATAGCGTAGATCACAACTGTCGATAAAATTAAACTTGCGAGGTATCTAAGAATTGTGCATTTTAAATTCATGTTGAAAAAATTATACGATAGATGTGTTGAACTTGCTAGGCATAAATTTTCTAAGCCTTTACTTGGCTTTGTGGCCTTCATCGAAAGTTTCTTTTTTCCTGTTCCACCAGATTTGATGATAGTCCCTATGGTCGTGGCTAAAAGAGAGGATTATTTAAAAATATTTCTTATAGCTACAGTTGGTTCAGTTCTAGGAGGATTGTTTGGTTATATGCTAGGGGTATTTTTTTTAGATGCTTCAATGGTCATTATTGAGTTTTACGGCTATGAAGAAAAAGTTTTTCAAATACAAGATAAGATGTCTACAAGAGGCGGTTTTTTAGCGTGGCTTGGTATCATGTTTTTAGCTGGTTTTACGCCTTTACCTTTTAAAGTTTTTACGATTACAAGTGGAGTGATTGGTTTTAATCTTACGGTTTTCTTTTTTATCTGTCTTTTTACAAGAGGACTAAGGTTTTTATTAGTTTCTTATTTTACTTATCTTTTTGGTAAAAAATTTGGAGAATTTATTGAAAAGAAAGGTGCGATATGGTTTACACTTGCTGGAATATTTATTGTAATTTTAGCAGCTGTCTTATACATAGCTTTTGTTAAATGAATTCAAACAAGTTATTACTAAATGGCATTTTGGTCTTTAGCATTATCTCACTTTCGATAGCCTATTTCATACAATATGCTCTTGATCATAAACCTTGTAATTTATGTATAATTGAGAGGTTTCCTTACATTGCAGCAATAATACTAATCTCTCTAACTTTTATTTTAAATAAATATGAAAAAATGATTTCAAGCATCATTTTAGTTTTTTTTATTTTTGGGGCAATAGTTTCATTTTATCATTTTGGAATTGAGCAAGGTTTTTTTAGTGAGTCTTTAATCTGTGAATTAAATAATAATAACTCTTTAAACAAAGAAGAGCTTCTAAATCAGCTTAAAAAAGCAGAGATTATTAGCTGTAAAGATGTTACTTTTAGGTTTTTAGGGTTTTCTCTTGCTACAATTAATACAATTATCTCATTAATACTTAGTGGTATTATGATAAAAATTATCAAGAATTATGGAAAAAACTAATAAACAAACTTTAGAAGAAATCATAAGAGTTGATCACGCTGGTGAGCGTGGTGCTATAAAGATATATGAAGGTCAACTTCTAGCTTTAAAAACATTTAAACAAGACGAATTTTTAAAAAAGAAAATAGAAGAGATGAAAGAACATGAAAAAGAGCATTACGAGTACTTTGATAACGAAATTAAAAAAAGGAATATTAAACCAACTAAACTATTACCTCTCTGGGATCTAATGGGTGTAACACTTGGTTTTGGAACAGCAATGTTAGGAGAGAAAGCTGCTATGCTTTGTACTGCATCTGTAGAAGAGGTAATTGATGGTCACTATAAAGATCAAACTTTTAAACTTGGAAAAGATGAAGAAGAATTAAAAAAAAAAATTATGAAATTTAGACAGGACGAATTAGATCATAAAGATATAGCATATGATAATGGAGCAACAAAAAAAGGGTTGTACGGTGTATTGGACAAAATTATTAAGACTTCATCAAGAATAGCTATTACAATCTCAGAAAAAATTTAATTAAGGTTCTAACTCAATATCCCAATATAAATAATCCATCCAACTTTCATGCAAAAAGTTAGGAGGAAAATTTCTACCGTTACGGTGTAAATCTTCTACGGTTGGCGCATAAGGCTTATTAGTTAACTTAAGATCACAATCTTTATAAAGTTTACCACCTTTTTTAACATTACAACTTGAACAAGCTGTTACAACATTATTCCAATCTGTTAATCCTCCTCTAGATTTAGGTAATAGATGATCAAAAGTTAAATCTTTTTTGTCTCCACAATACTGACAGGCAAACTTATCTCTTAAAAAAACATTAAATCTTGTAAAGTTTGGGTTTTTTGAAGGTTGGATAAAATTTTTAAGCGCAATCACACTTGGTAAATTCATTTCAAATGAAGGACTTCTAATTTTTCTCTTATAATTTGAAACAATGCTCACTCTGTCTAAAAAAACAGATTTAACTGCATCTTGCCAACACCAAATTGACAGAGGATAATAGCTCAAAGGTCTGAAGTCAGCGTTCAAGACAAGCGCTGGGCATTTTTCAAGAGGTACTTTGTCGACAGAAGAAATAATCATATTTTAAAGCTAACTGATACCAAAAATTATATCAAGATATAATTATGTACCGGTTTAAAAAATTAAGAATTAAATTGTTTTTTAATAAATTGTAGGCCCAAACTTGACCCTTCGGTTGGTATACGATGTTCACAATTTTTGAAGATATGTGTTTCAATTTCGTAATTATTTTTATTAAAAAAGTCTTTAGCTTCTAATAATGAGTCTATAGAAACAACCTGATCTATGTCTCCATGCATTAAAATAATTTTGGGTTTAGAATTAATATTTTTTGACAAATGATCGGTATCAATAATTCTACCAGAATAACCTATCACAGAATTTACTGCGTCTTTTCTTTTTAAACCTGTCTGTAAAGAAATCATACAACCTTGGCTAAACCCACCAATGATGATTTGATCAGCTTTTAAATTGTTATTTTTTTTTACCTCATCAATAAGTTTATTTAGTTTGTTTTCTGCAACAAGTGATTTAGCTAAAACCTGTTCGGGAGTTTGATCCATTAAATCAAACCACTGAAAACCTGAAGGGCTTGCTACGCATTTCTCAGGAGCATCAGGACAAATAAATATTGTATCTGGTAAATGAGCGCGCCAGTAATTTGCAAGAATTGAGATATCGTTGCCATCTCCACCATAACCGTGGCAAAGTATTACGGCGTTTTTGGGTTTATTTTTAGAAAGTGGTTCTAAAACAATTGTATTTAATGAATAGGTCATGATAGTAGAATATTAAATGTCTGAATTTTTTTTTAACTTTATTGGTTTTTCTTTATTAGGTGCCGTAGCCATTGTTTTAATAATGGGTATATATACTTTATTTAAGGGTGGAAGTACTAGTAAAAAATATTCTAATAAATTAATGCAATTACGTGTTTTACTTCAATTTATTGCAATTATAGTTTTGGTTCTTTTGGCTTATTTTTTTAAAAATTAAATATATTTTTTTATTAAGTTAATAAACTCGTCGCTGACAAAATCAACTTCACCGATAACTCTACCAAACTCATTGCCATTTTTATCGATTAAAATACTTGTGGGAAGACCTCGCATTTTGAATTGCTTTACTAGTTTCAACTTTGGATCATAGTAAGTATCTAAACTAGCAACACCAATGCTTCTAAAAAAGTCTCTAACTTTTAGCTTATTAGGTTGTTCCATGTTAATGGCATAAACTTTAACTTGTGGAAATTGATTTGTTAATTTTTCAAGAGAAGGCATCTCTCTTTTACAGGGAGCACACCATGTTGCCCAGAAATTCAAGATCATGATGTTGCCTTTTTTGTTAGTTAAATCGACATCATTAAGATCTGAATCTTTGAATTTTAATTCTTTAATTTGAGTCGGTTTTTCGTGGATTACTATATTTTTTGAAAAATCTTCTGCCCCGTAAAGATTGTGGCTAATCAGATATAGAAGGATTATGTGAATATAGATTTTAAAAGATTTACTAATTTTCATATTAATTTAAATTAGAAATAACACAGTAAAATGAAAAATAAAACAATTTGGTCTAATAGATTTAAAAACAAAACGTCTCAATCTTTTCAAAAGATCGGGTCTTCAATTCATATTGATAAAAGACTTTATGAGCAAGATATAGCTGCATCTATCGTACATACACAAATGCTAATGAAACAAAAAATCATTAAAGTTGAAGACGGTAATAAAATTGTAAATGGACTTAAAAAGATCAAGGCCCAAATAGATAAAGGGAGTTTTGAGTTTAAAGAGAAATATGAAGACATCCATTTAAATATAGAAAAAGCATTATTTGAAATCATTGGTTCTTCAGCTGGATTTTTGCACACTGCGAGATCTAGAAATGATCAAGTAGTAACTGATTTTAAATTATGGATTAAAAAAGCATCAAACGAAATATTAAAAGACATTTCGGTTGTCATGAAAAATTTGATAAAAAAAGCTGAAAAAAATACCGATACGGTTATGCCCGGAATGACACATTTGAAAAATGCACAACCAATTTCATTTGCGCATTATCTTTTATCTTATTTTGAAATGTTGAAGAGAGATAAAAAAAGATTTGAAAATAATTTAGATCTTTTGGATGAATGTCCTCTTGGATCAGCTGCACTTTCTGGAACTTCGTATAATATAGATAGAACTTATACTGCAAAAAAACTTGGATTTAAAAAACCAACTGATAATTCTATCGACTCTGTATCTGATAGAGATTTTGCAATAGATTTTTTATACGCGTCAGCTGTTTGCGCAATGCATCTTTCGAGATTAGCAGAAGATTTTATTATTTATAATTCTGATGCTTTTAAACTTATCTCTTTCAAAGATAGCATGCTTACAGGTTCTTCAATAATGCCACAAAAGAAGAATCCTGATCCTGCAGAACTCATTAGAGGGAAAGTTGGAATAAATTATGGAAAGCTGAATGCAATGTTAACAATTATGAAAGGTCTTCCTATGTCTTATTTTAAGGATATGCAGGATGATAAAGAGTTAGTTTTTGCTGGCTTTGATACTTTAAAAGACACTTTAACTATGAGTGCTGAATTAATCAGTTCTGTAAATGCTAATAAAGTAAATATGCTTTTTATGGCTAACCAAGGTTTTACAACAGCAACTGATTTTGCAGACTATCTTGTTAAAAATAAAGATTTATCGTTCAGAGAGTCTTACGCTATCTCAGCGAAGCTTGTAAATTACGCAGAAAAAAATAAAAAGATCTTATCTGAATTAAATTTGGAAGAAATCAAAAAATTTTATAAAAATTTAGATAAAAGTGTTTTAAAAGTGTTTGATGTTAAAAATTCTATGAATTCAAAAAAATCTCATGGAGGAACATCTGTAATTAAAGTTAAATCAATGATAAAAAAATATAAAAGAGAAATTTAATGAAACTTATAGCTACTTTTTTTTTAATGATTTTTATTTTAACTAGTTGCGGAAAAAAATCTGAACCTAAATATCAAGGTAAAATAGATCAGATCAATATAATTTCATAATCTTATGGAAAATTTAAGATATGTAGGTAAAAATTTATTTGTTGAAAAACTATCGATCAATAATATTTTAAAAAAGAATAAAACACCTTTTTATATTTACTCAGAAAATCAGATTGCTTTTAATTTTTTAAAATTTGCTAAAACATTTAAAAAGACCAATCCTTTAATTTGTTTTGCCGCAAAATCTAATAGCAACATAAATATACTTCGTGTACTTGGAAAGTTAGGCGCTGGAGCTGATGTGGTTTCAGGCGGTGAGCTATTAAAAGCTTTAAAAGCAGGCATCAGACCAAATAAAATTGTTTTTTCTGGGGTTGGTAAAACAGAGGAAGAGTTGAAAATTGCAATTAATAAAAAAATTTTATTAATCAATTGCGAGTCGGAAAGTGAAGCAAAATTAGTAAATAATTTAGCTAAAAAATTAAGAAAAAAAGTTTCAATCGGTTTTAGGTTAAACCCTAATGTTGATGCGAAAACACATAGAAATATATCAACTGGAAAAGCAGAGAATAAATTTGGATTATCAATAAAAAATTTTAAGATTTTTCTTAAAACGATTAAATCTTTTAAAAATATTAAATTAGACGCTTTAAGTGTGCATATTGGAAGTCAAATATTAAACGATGCACCATTTAGAAAAACTCTAAATGTCATGAGTAAATTAATTAGAGAATTAAAACTAAATTTGAAATATGTCGATTTGGGTGGTGGTTTCGGTATAAATTATACTGATAAAGAAAAACCAATTAAACTAAGCAAATATTCTAAACTAGTACATAATTTTTCTAAAAAATTAAATTGTAAAATAATTTTTGAACCGGGAAGATCTATTATCGGTAATACTGGTCTACTAATTAGTAAAATTCAATTTATAAAAAAAGGAACGAATAAAAACTTTATTATACTCGATGCTGGTATGAATGATTTTATGCGTCCTGCTTTATATGAGGCTTTTCATAAAATTATTCCTATTTCTAAAAAATCATCAAAGATGAAAGGTAAAATAGAATTTGTGGGACCAATTTGTGAAAGCACTTGTAAATTTGGTGTTTATAAAAACTATCCTAAAGTAAATGAAAACGACTTTGTTGCTATAACTAATGTTGGTGCTTACGGATCATCGCTATCCTCCAACTACAATACTAGACCATTAATAGCTGAAATTTTAATCAATAAAAATAAATTAAGATATATTAGAAAAAAGCAAAATTTACTTAAATTGATTAATTCTTAATGCAATTTATTAGATCACTAATCTTTAATATCTTTCTTTATCTTGGCCTTATAATAATTTTTATTTTAGCCATACCAACATTAATTCTTCCAAATAAATTTACACTATTTTTTGGAAGGGTGTCTGCAAAATATATAGTGCTTATTTTAAAACTTATATTGAATACAAAAGTAATATTTCATGGGATTGAAAATTTAAAGAAAGTAGATAATTTTTTTGTTGCTTCCGCCCATCAGTCTATGTTTGAAACTTTTGCTCTACAAATACCTTTAGATGGTCCTATTTTTATTTTAAAAAAAGAATTACTAAGTATTCCATTGTTCGGATGGTATTTGAGAAAAATTGGCTCTATAGCGATTATCCGGGAAACGACAACTAAAGAAAATTTAAATTTTTTTGACAAAGTGAGGGATAGAATTGAAAAGAGCAAAAGACCTCTTCTAATATTTCCTCAAGGAACAAGAGTTAAACTTAATGAACAGCCACCTTTTAAAAAGGGAGCCGGTAGAATTTATAAAGCTTTAAATTTACCCTGTGTGCCTGTGGCTTTAAACACAGGGAAGGTTTGGCCAAAAAATAGTTTTATGAAATATAGAGGCGATATACATATTTCATTTTTAGAACCAATAATGCCTGGTAAAGAAAATGATGATTTTGTTAGTGAGATAGAAAATAAAATCTATTCTGAAATAAAAAAATACTACTGAAAAAACTTTACAAAATATATAGGAAGAATAAGTTCAACTCATGAAAGAATATAACATAGCATCAATAGCTGGTGACGGAATAGGAAAAGAAGTTTTGCCCGAGGGTTTAAAAGTTTTAAAAGACACTGCTTTAAAACATCAATTTAAAATAAATTTTACAGAGTATGATTTTGCTTCCTGTGACTATTACGAAAAAAATGGAAAAATGCTCCCTGATGATTGGAAGGAAAAATTAGAAAAACATGATGCGATATTTTTTGGAGCGGTTGGAATGCCAGATAGAGTTCCTGATCACATCTCTTTATGGGGATCATTACTTAAATTTAGAAGAGGATTTGATCAGTATGTTAATCTTAGACCTGTGAAACTTTTTCCGGGCATCAATCCACCTTTGGCTAACAAAAAACCTGGTGATATTGATATGCTTATAGTGCGAGAGAACACAGAGGGAGAATATTCTTCTGTGGGTGGTCGAATGTTTAAAGATACTAATCGTGAAATAGCTGTTCAAGAAACTATAATGTCTGCATATGGAGTGGATAGAGTTCAAAAATTTGCTTTTGAATTAGCAAAAAAACGAAAAAGAAAAAAATTAACCAATGCTACAAAATCAAATGGAATTTCAATTACCATGCCTTTCTGGGATGAAAGATTTAATGAAATGAAAAAAAAATATCCTGAAGTCAAGACAGATCAATTTCATATAGATATTTTAGTTGCAAGGTTCGTTCTCAATCCTGAATGGTTTGATGTGGTCGTTGCGTCGAATTTGTTTGGAGATATTCTTTCAGATTTAGGTCCTGCTTGCACAGGAACTATTGGAATCGCTCCATCTGGAAATATTAATCCTGAAAAAAAATTTCCATCTCTTTTTGAGCCTGTTCATGGCTCAGCACCTGATATTGCTGGTAAAGGTATTGCTAATCCTGTGGGTCAAATCTGGTCTGGAGCTATGATGTTAGATTATTTGGGAGAAAAAGAAGCCTCTAATTCTATAGTTGAAGCAATTGAAAAATCTTTAAGTCAAAAAAGTAATAGAACTAAAGATCTAGGTGGGGATGCTGATACGATAAAATGTTCTAAATCGATTTTATCAAATCTTTAATTTCTACCAAAACCAGGTTTATCCGTATCTTGTCCAGCTTCAATAATCTCTTTTCTTACTTTTTTAGTTGATGAGAATATTTCTAGAAGTTTTTTACTGTCCTTGTTTTTAATAGCAGTTTTAATTTCTTCAAGATTTTTAGAATAATTATCCAATACTTTTAAAATATTATCACTGTTATCTATAAAAATATCCTTCCACATTAAAGGGTCAGATGCTGCTATTCTTGTAAAATCTCTTAGTCCACCAGCGCTGTACTGGATAACATCGTCTTTGAATTTGTCTTCATTGTTTATAGCAGTTTTAACAATACTGTAAGCTACCGCATGTGGTAAATGACTTGTAAGTGATAAAATATAATCATGGTCTTCAAATGACATAAATTTCACTTTGCTCCCAAGACTAGACCAAAACTTTTCTAATTCATTAATTTTTTCTTTATTAACTTTTTTATCAGCCGATAAAATACACCATCTATTATTAAATAAGCTCGCAAAACCAGCCTCTGGGCCAGAGTACTCGGTTCCTGCTATAGGATGTGAGGCAATCCAATGAACATTTTTGAGATTCAAGTGGCTTATTATTTTGTTTACTTCTTTTTTAGCAGAGCCTGTGTCAGTTAAAATTACATCTTCTTTCAAGTGAGATTGAATAGAAAGAAGTATTTCTTTATAACTACTTAATGGAGAAGCAATAATTACTAGATTGGAGTCTTTTACTACATCTAAGATATTATTACTTGTTTCAATCGAAAAATTCTTTTTTAAATAATCAGTTACTTTTGAAGACTTATCATAAACACCTATTAAAGATGCTAATTTTTTTTCATTTACAGCTCTTAAGATTGAAGAGCCAATTAAACCACAGCCAATTATACAAATCTTATTAAACATTTAGTATCTTCCACATTTTAGAGATTAGTTTTCTATTTTCATCACTTTTTCCAATTGTTATTCTAAGTGAATTCTTAATACCATAAACATCCATCTTACGAACTAAAATTCCTACTTTGGCTAATAATTTAAAAACTTTTGATGAATTAATTTTTACTTTATCAAAATTAACTAATAAAAAATTACTATAACTTTTATTAGTCTCGATTTTCATTTTTTTAAATTCATTAAACATTTTATTATTCCAATTATTAACATGCTTAATTTCTTTATTTAACCAAGAGCCATCTTTAACTGCAGCAGAGGCTGCGAATAAAGCGGCACTATTAATATTAAACGGTGGTTTAATTTTATTCAGCACATCAATAATTTCTTTTGATGCATAACCCCATCCTACACGTAGACCGGCTAAACCATAAATTTTTGAAAATGTTCTTGTGATAACTACATTTTTAAAATTTGAAAATAATTTTAATGCTGAAGAATAGTCCTTTTGTTTAACATATTCAAAATAAGCATCATCAACAACTAACAAAATATTACTTTTTAATTTTTTTCTTAAAAATAATAAATCTTTTTTACTAATATAAGTTCCAGTTGGGTTATTAGGGTTGGCGATAAAAACAATTTTTGTTTTCCTGGTTACTTTTTTTAAAATATCTTTTACTGAAACTTTAAAGTTATTCTCCTTAGAATAAACAACATTCGCACCGTTCATACGGCTGTAAATTCTGTAAATGATAAAGCTAAATTTTGGTACAATTACTTCATCTCCCTTCTTAAGGTAAGCTTTACAGATTAATTCAAAAATTTGGTCAGATCCTGCTCCTAGAATTATTCTATTTTTATCTAGCTTAAATTTATTACCTAAACTTTCTCTTAGGTGGTTACCATCTGAGTCCGGGTATCTAGCAAAACTTTCTGAAACTTTAATATACTCTTTCTTTGCCTTTGGACTTGGTCCAAGTGCAGACTCATTTGCTGATAGTTTGATCTTAGCTAGTTTCTTTTTAAAGAGGCTCATTCCAGCTACATATTTTTGAGCATTTATATTATTTGGTTTGGGTAACTTCATTTCTTTATGTAATATCTAAATTGTAAGAGTTTTTCTATAAGTCTTTATCTTATATAAAATTGACAAGTTTGTGATGATCTAGTAAATAGATAACGCGCTGATTTAACCATATTGCAAGCGCATAATAAATTTAGCTAAAAAGGGAGATGCCCAGTTTAGCTGGGCTTTTTTTTTGGATGAATAGAAAAACTGTAGATATAAATAAAATTATAGTTAAAAAGCCACTTAAACTTGATTGTGGTAAAATAATTAACAATTTTCCACTAGCTTATGAAACTTATGGAAAGTTAAACCCAAATAAAGATAACGCTGTTCTTGTATTTCATGCTTTAACGGGGGATCAATTTGTAACTGGCACGAACCCTATTACAAAGAAAGAGGGTTGGTGGGTCACTGCTGTTGGTCCTGGCAAAGCTATTGATACGGATAAATATTTTGTTATTTGTGCAAATGTAATTGGTGGATGTATGGGTTCTCTTGGGCCAAAAGATACAAATCCTGAAAACAGTCAACCCTACGGTTTAGATTTTCCAGTCATCACCATTAAAGATATGGTGAAAGCACAAGAGTCTTTACTGGAGCACCTTGGTATAAAAAAACTTTTATGTGCTACTGGTGGATCAATGGGTGGAATGCAGTTATTACAATTTTGTGCAACATTTCCTGATAAAGCTTTTTCGGCTATTCCGATAGCTTGTAGTTCAAGTCATAGTGCTCAGAATATTGCACTAAATGAACTAGCACGCCAAGCTATAATGTCTGACCCCGTCTGGGATGATGGAAAATATGTATCAAAAAATGTGCAACCTAAAAATGGCTTAGCTGTTGCAAGAATGGTTGGACATATAAGTTATTTATCTGAAAAAGGCATGCAGGAAAAATTTGGAAGAAAATTACAAGAAAAAGCTGATTATGAATTTAGTTTTAACGCAGATTTTCAAGTTGAGAGCTATTTAAGACACCAAGGTTATGCTTTTGTGGAAAGATTTGATGCGAATTCAATTCTTTATATTACTAGAGCAATGGATTATTTTGATCTTTCTAAGCAATATAAAGGTGGATTAGTTGAAGCTTTTAAAAATCAAAACACAAAATTTTTAGTAATATCGTTTTCTTCAGACTGGCTTTATACAACAAAAGAAAATAAGGATATAGTAATTGCATTAAATGCATCTGGTGCTGATGTTTCTTACTCAGAAATAGTGACTGATAAAGGTCACGACTCCTTCTTACTAAAAGAACCAGAATTTTTAAAAACTCTAAAGGGTTTTATAGACTCAATGTACGAAAAATTTAAAAATGAAAAAAGAATTTAAAGTAATAGCTGAATTGTTGCCTAACAACACAAGAGTATTGGATGTTGGTTGTGGAGATGGATCTCTAATGAATTTCCTAAAAGAGGAAAAAAATATAGAGGTTCGTGGTTTGGAACTAAATCAAGAAAATGTACAACTGTGCATACGCAAAGGTTTGCCAGTCATACAAGGAAACGCTGAAACTGAACTTCATCAATTTCCCGATCAATCTTTTGACTACGTTGTGCTTAGTCAAACGTTACAAGCTTTTTATAACCCAGAGGAAGTTTTAAAAAATCTTTTGAGAATTGGTAAAGCAGTAATTGTT
This sequence comes from uncultured Pelagibacteraceae bacterium, assembly GCA_902590625.1. Classification (GTDB taxonomy): domain Bacteria; phylum Pseudomonadota; class Alphaproteobacteria; order Pelagibacterales; family Pelagibacteraceae; genus Pelagilacustribacter. The sequence goes on from CACIXL010000008.1 coordinate 15,483, forward strand.
TCAATTCCAAATTTCGGATATTGGAAAGTGAGAATGAAACTTTTATTTTTCGGTGAAATGCCAGTTACAAAAACATTACCAAATACTTGGTATAATACTCCTAACTTACATATGTGCACTATTAAAGATCTATTTAGGTTTTGTGACGAAAAAAATATAAACATCAATCAAGTAATTGGTGTTAATGAAGATAAAACTTCATTAATAAAAAAAAGTAATTTAGAAATAAAAAATCTCTTTTCAAAATTAGGGATTTTTTTAATAGGGTAAATGATAATAGAAATTATTCCATGCTTAAGTGACAATTATAGTTATTTGATTCATGAAAAAGAAACAGGCACTATTTCAATAGTAGATCCTTCTGAATTTAATGCCTGTGATAAAATAATTAATAAATATAAAAAGTTAGATTTTATTTTAAATACCCACCATCATGCTGATCATGTTGGGGCTAATCTTGAACTTAAAAAAAAATATAAATCAAAAATTTTAGGTTCAAGTTCAGACAAAAATCGTATACCAGGAATAGATATCTCACTTGAAGGAAATCAAAAGCACAAAATTGGAAATTTAGAATTCGAAATAATTTTTATCCCAGGTCACACAAAAGGTCATATTGCTTTTTTCTTTAAAAAAGAAAAAATTGCTTTTACTGGAGATACATTATTTTCTTTAGGATGTGGTAGAGTATTTGAAGGTACACATGAAGAAATGTTTCATTCTTTAAATAAATTAAAAAATCTTCCACCTGATACAAAAATCTATTGTGGACATGAGTACACAAATTCAAATTTGAATTTCTGTTTAAAGCATGATCCAAAAAACACCCATTTAAAAGATAAAAAAATTGATATTGAAAAAAAACTAAACTCAAACCAGCCAACTATTCCGTCTACTATAGCTGATGAAATTAAAACAAATATTTTCCTAAGGTGTGATGACCCTGAAATAAAGCATGGCTTAGGCTTAAAAGAATCATCCGATGTTGAAGTTTTTTCAAAATTACGAGATTTAAAGGATTCTTTTTAGCTTCAATAATCTTGACTTGCTAGTACTGAGGGCTATATTGCGTGGAAATTAAAAAAAGAAATTTTATGTCATTTGCTATAATTGAAACTGGTGGAAAACAATATAAAGTAACCGCAAGTAAAATACTAGAAATAGAAAAACTTAACGCTAAAGTCGGTGAAACTATTAAATTTGATAATGTTTTACTTTTAAACGACGATAAAAATACTGAGGTTGGAAGCCCTAAAGTTGATGGAGCAACAGTAGAAGCTAAACTTTTAGATAATGTTAAAGATAGAACTGTATTAATTTTTCATAAAAGAAGACGAAAACATTCAAGAAAAAAAAATGGTCATAGACAACGTCACTCTAAAATACAAATAACAAAAATTTTAGCAAAAGGTGGAAAAGTTATAGATGAAGCTAAAATTGTTGAAAAAAAGAAACCTATTAAAGAAGAGAAAAAAGTTATAAAAAAGGAAGCAAAAAAATAGGAAATTAAATGGCAACTAAAAAAGCAGGTGGATCATCAAAGAACGGCCGAGATAGTAAAGGTAGACGTCTTGGGGTAAAAAAGTATGGTGATCAAGTAGTAATACCTGGAAATATTATAGTTAGACAGAGAGGCACTAAAATTCATCCCGGTGATAATGTTGGAATGGGTAAAGACCACTCAATTTTTTCTTTAATTAAAGGAAAAGTTAAATTCAAAAAATCTAAATTAAACAGAACTTTTGTTTCTGTAATCCCCAATTAAATCTATATAAATAACCTAAGTTATTTATATTATACTAAGAATGAAATTTTTAGATCAAGCAAAGATTTATATCAAAGCTGGAAATGGCGGTTCGGGTTCTGCAAGCTTTAGAAGAGAAAAGTTTGTGGAATATGGTGGACCAGATGGCGGCGATGGTGGAGACGGAGGATCTATAATTGTTCAATCAGACAGAAACCTTAATACGTTAATTGATTTTAGATATGCTCAACATTTTAAAGCTCAACATGGAAAACCTGGAAGCAAAAGAAATAAAACTGGGGCTGATGGAGAAGATTTAATTTTAAAAGTTCCTTTAGGAACTCAAGTATATGAAGAAGATAATAACACGTTAATTTATGACTTTACGAAGAATAAAGAAAAATATCTTGTAGCATCGGGTGGTAAGGGTGGTCTTGGTAACGTAAGATTTAAAAGTTCGACAAATAGAGCGCCAAGAAAAAAAACTAATGGAAAATTAGGTGAAGAATTTTGGATATGGCTTCAACTAAAAGTAATTGCTGACATTGGAATTATTGGTAAACCAAATGCTGGTAAATCTAGTTTACTTGCTGCATTAACAAGAGCTAAGCCAAAAATAGCAAACTATCCATTTACAACAATAAATCCAAATTTAGGAGTATCTTATTATGGAGGGAAAGAAATTACTTTAGCTGATATTCCTGGTTTAGTGGAAGGTGCACATAAAGGTGTTGGCCTTGGAGATAAATTCTTAAGACATATAGAGAGGTGTAAAATTTTACTTCACTTAATAGATTTGTCTGAAGATGATTTATTAAATTCTTATAAGAAAATTAAATCAGAGTTATCTAATTATGATAAAGATTTAATAAAAAAGAAAGAAATCATTTTTTTTAATAAATCAGATTTATTAGATGAAAGTGAGATTAATGAAAAATTAAAAGAATTTAAAAAAAAAATTAAAACTAATTATGAAGTTGTATCTATTTATTCTAACAAAGATCTTCAAAAAATTAAAAAATTATTAATTAAATATGCTAATTAAAAACGCAAATAAAATAGTTTTAAAACTTGGATCTGCAACTGTAGTTGACAACAAAGGTATTTTTAAAGAAAAATGGGTTACTTCTCTTATTAAAGATATCAAAAAATATGGAAAGGGAAAAAACTTTGTAATTGTCTCATCAGGTGCTATAGCTCTTGGACAAAAATATCTAAAGATTAAAAAAAGAAAAATTAAATTAGAAATGAGCCAAGCTATTGCAGCTGTTGGCCAAATACATTTAGCAGGAGAATTTCAAAAACTATTTGATAAATATAAGATTAAAACTGGTCAAATTTTAATAAGCCCAGATGATACCGAGCAAAGAAGAAGGGCTATTAATGTAAGAAGAACATTTGATAATTTGTTTAAACTTAAAGCAATCCCTGTGGTCAATGAAAATGACTCAACGGCAACTAGTGAAATAAAATATGGAGACAATGATAGACTAGCTGCAAGAGTGGCTCAAATTATTGGAGCAGATATGCTGATTTTATTTTCTGATGTTGATGGACTATACGATAAATCTAAAGGAAAAAAAATTGTAAGAGAAGTGTCTTCAATTGATGAAAAAATAATGTCTTTGATAGATAACAAGAAAAACAAATTTGGTTCAGGAGGAATTGCTACAAAGTTGGATGCCGCTAAAATTTGTATAAATTCAGGCAGTCATATGTTTATTGCTAATGGTAAAGTAAATAATCCGATTACAAATATGATTAAAAATAAAAAATATACGCATTTCTTGCCAAAAATTTCTACATTAGACGCTAGAAAAAAATGGATTATAGGTTCCCTAAATTACAACGGAACTATTTATATTGATAATGGAGCAGCTAAAGCTTTATCAAACGGCAAAAGCCTGCTTGCAGCTGGCATAACTAAGATTAATGGAAGTTTCAAAAAAGGAGAAAATGTAATAATCTTAGATCAAAATAGTAATCAGCTAGCTCGGGGGCTATCATCATTTAGCTCTGATGAAATAGATAAAATTAAAGGCAAACAAAGTAGAGAGATAGAGACAATTCTTGGTTATCTAAGTAAAACTGAGGTCATTCATAAAGATGATATGGTATTATTATAAATGAATTATTTAGAAACAGTTGGTAAAAATGCAAAAAAAGCCTTTGAAGATTTAAAAGACGTTAAACATAAAAAAATAAAAAAAGTTTTAGATAGTTACAATAATTCTCTACTAAAAAATTCAATTAAGATAATCAGAGAAAATTTAAAAGATGTAAAAAATGTTAAAAGAAAACATTTAGTTGACAGACTTATTTTAAATAAAAAAAGAATAGAAGGTATTAGACACTCAATAAATGAAATAGCAAAGTTTAAAGACCCGGTTGGAAGAATTCTAGAAACATGGCGCAGACCAAACAATTTAACTATTAAAAGAGTTACAACTCCAATAGGTGTCATAGGTGTAATATATGAAAGCAGACCTAATGTAACTGCTGATGTTGCAGCATTATGTTTAAAATCGGGAAACTGTTCTATTTTAAGAGGTGGATCTGAAGCTTTCAATTCAAATAGATTGTTAGCTAATTTGTTTAGAGATAATTTACGAAAAAATAATATCAATCAAAACTGTGTTCAATTTATTGAAAATAAAGATAGAAAAATAGTAGATCAATTATTATCAAAAATGAGTGCATACATTGATGTAATTGTACCAAGAGGAGGGAGAGGACTTGTGGCAAAAGTACAAAAATTTTCTAACGTTCATGTAATTGGACATCTTGAAGGATTATGCCACATTTACGTTGATAAAACTGCAAATATTAAAATGGCGAAGGATTTAATTATAAATGCAAAAATGAGAAGAACAAGTATTTGCGGTGCGGTTGAAACTCTTCTAATCGAAGAAAAGGCTTTAGGCTCACATGCTAGAGAAATAATAAATGCTCTTTTAGACTCAGGCTGTGAAGTTAGAGTTGATAAAAAAATTAATAAAATTTTTGGAGGAAAATTAAAAAGAACCATAGAGAAAGACTGGAAAACTGAATACCTAGATGCAATTATTTCAATTAAAACAGTTAAAAATGTAAAGGGTGCTGTCGAACATATTTTAAAATATGGCACAATGCATACCGATAGTATTATTACTAACAATAAAAAAAATGCTGAGGTTTTTTTAAATGGAGTAAACAGCTCAATAGCTATGCATAATGTTTCAACTCAATTTGCTGATGGTGGTGAATTCGGTTTCGGTGGGGAAATTGGTATCTCCACTAACAAACTTCCGCCTAGAGGTCCTGTAGGAATTAATCAATTAACTTCATATAAGTACATTGTATCTGGAAAAGGAATTATTAGACCATAGTTAATGGCAAGTATCCAAAAAAAATACATCGGAATATTGGGGGGTAGTTTTGATCCTGCACACAAAGGACACTTGGACATATCAAAAATTGCTATTAAAAAATTAAAATTAAAAAAAATTTACTGGGTTATAACCAAAAAAAATCCCTTCAAGAATAAAACTTTTTATTCTTTAGATGAAAGAGTTAAGTTAGCAAAACAAATATCAAGAACACAAAAAAAAATTAAAGCAATTCATCTAGAAGATATCATCAAATCCCCCAGAACCATTGATATGATTAATTACTTTATAAGAAAAAAAAATATTAAGAATATATATTTTATGATCGGTTCTGATAATTTAGTTAGATTTCATAAGTGGAAAAGCTGGAAAAAAATTGTAAAATTAGTGAAATTAATAGTTTTTTCTAGAAGGGGATATGATAGAAAGGGTATGAAATCAACTGTGGTTAAAAATTTTAAAAATAAAATCATATTCGTCAAAAACAAACATATTACAATTTCATCTACACAATTAAAAAATAAAACAATTTTAAATAAGTAATGGAAGTTGCTGAAATTAAAAAAAATATTGAAAAAATTTTAGATGATAATAAAGCTCAAAATATCACTTCAATAAATCTAAAAAATAAATCCTATATAGCTGATTACATGGTAATTGCCTCAGGTACGTCCTCAAGACATCTTCAATCACTTTCTGAAATTCTTGTTAATGAGCTTAAAAAAAAAGGAATTGAAAATTGCAAAATTGAAGGAAAAGACAGTAATGATTGGAAATTAGTTGATGCGCATGATGTAATAGTTCACATTTTTCATCCTGAAAAAAGAGAGTTTTATGACCTTGAAAAAATGTGGTCTGAAGAAATACCTAAAGAAAGAGCTACATTATGAGAAAATTTTTATTCTTTTTAATATTCCTATTAAATTTAAACACAAATGCATTCTCCAAAAATGATCTATATGAAAAAATTGATTTGTTTGGTGAGGTCCTAGAAAATATTAAAAAAGATTATGTAGATGAAGTAGATCAAGCTGAAATGATGGACTCTGCAATTAATGGTGTTTTGCAGTCTTTAGATCCTTATTCTGCTTACATGTCACCTGAGCTTTTTAAAGAAATGCAAACTGATACGAAAGGTGAGTTTGGTGGTCTTGGCATAGAAATTGGAATGGAAGCTGGAGTAGTAAAAGTTATTTCACCTATTGATGATACACCGGCTGCTGAAGCAGGAATAAAGGCTGGAGATTATATTGTAAAAATTGGAAAAGATCAGGTTCAAGGTAAAACTTTAATGGAAGCTGTAAAATTAATGCGAGGACCAGTTGGAACTTCAATTGATCTTACGGTTAGAAGAAAAAATGTAAAAAAACCTTTAGAATTTAAAATTACTAGAAAAATAATAGAAGTTAGATCTGTTAATTCTGAAATTTTAAGTAGAGAAAAAAATATTGGATACATAAGATTAAAATCTTTTAATGAAAATAGTGATAAACAGTTCTTAAAATCAATTAAAAATTTTGAGAAAAATAAAAAAATTAAGGGTTATGTTCTAGATTTAAGGAATAATCCCGGAGGACTTCTAACGCAAGCAATTAACATAACTGATTTTTTCTTAGATGATGGTGAAATAGTATCAACAAAAGGTAGAAATGTTTCTGAGACAAGAAAATTTTTTGCTAGAAAAGGAGATGAAGTTAAAGGAAAACCAATTGTTGTACTAATAAATAATGGTTCAGCATCTGCGGCTGAAATATTCGCTGGCGCATTAAAAGATCACAAGAGAGCAATAATTTTAGGAGAAAGCTCTTACGGTAAAGGATCGGTTCAATCTATAATACCATTAAAAAATGGCGGTGGTATTAGATTGACAATTTCAAAATACTATCTTCCATCTGGTAAATCCATTTCTGATGTGGGAGTCACGCCTGATATTTTGGTGGAAGAAGTTGGTGATGATTTTAAGATTAAATCAGAAAAAGATAACCAATTAAATTACGCTATAAAATTGTTTAATTCTTAAGATGATAGAGCAAAGACTCCCATTAAGAACAGGAGTTGGCATAATAGTTTTGAATAAGCAAAATAAAATTTTTGTCGGAAAAAGAAAAGATAATCCTGGAGACAAATGGCAAATGCCACAAGGAGGTGTAGATAAAGGAGAAGACTATGTCTCTGCAATGAAAAGAGAATTGTTAGAGGAAACTAGTATTCAAAATATTGAAATTATCAAAGAAATTGACAAAATCTATCAATATGAATTACCTGAAAATTTAGTTGGTATAATTTGGAAAGGTAAATACAGAGGACAAAAACAAAAATGGTTTATCACAAGATTCTTAGGAGAGGAAAAAGAGATAAATTTAAATACGAAACATGCCGAATTTATAGATTGGAAATGGATTGAACCCAAATTGTTACCCGAAGTAATAGTAAATTTTAAAAAGGATTTATATCTTAATCTTCTTAAGGAGATAAACCTTGTTATTGACTAATTTCTTTTAAAGTTTCAAATTTGTAAGACGCTACGTATTTCTCTTTATCAGAAGTTTGAGTGTTTAAGTTAGCTTCTGCTTTTTGTAGAAGTTCGATAATTTTGTTTTTATCTAGGTCAGCTAGATCTCTTGCGGTTGAAGTTAAAATTAATAAGCTATTATTTGAAAACTCAACTGTTCCCTCTTCTACATAATATTTTTTTTCACCCTCAGTTTTTATCGTAATAATTCCAGGTCTCAAAAATGTAATTAGAGGGATGTGGTTATATAAGATTCCCATTTGACCTTCAAAAGAGGGAATTATTACTTCATTCGTATCCTGTTTCAAAATTGTTTGGTCTGGACTTATTATCTCAACTGTGAACTTATCTGACATTATTTGCTGTCTTTTGATAATTTTTCTGCTTTCTCTATTACCTCTTCGATACCACCAACCATATAAAATGCTGCTTCAGGTAAATGATCGTATTCTCCCTTACATATAGCGTCGAAACCTTTTATCGTATCGTTTAAGTCAACTAGTTTTCCAGGAGAACCTGTAAATACTTCAGCTACAAAAAATGGTTGAGATAGAAATCTTTGTATTTTTCTTGCTCTAGCAACAGTTAATTTATCCTCTTCTGAGAGTTCATCCATTCCTAGGATGGCAATGATATCTTGAAGAGATTTATACGCTTGTAAAATTTTTTGCACATCTCTGGCTACTCTATAATGCTCTTCACCTACTACTCTAGGATCTAAAATTCTTGAAGTTGAGTCTAAGGGATCAACAGCAGGATAAATTCCTATTTCTGCTATCTGCCTTGATAAAACTGTTGTTGCATCTAAGTGTGAGAAAGATGTAGCCGGTGCTGGATCGGTTAAGTCATCAGCTGGAACGTAAATAGCTTGAACTGACGTAATAGAACCTTTGTCCGTAGAAGTAATTCTTTCCTGCAAATTACCCATATCTGTAGCAAGTGTTGGTTGATATCCAACCGCTGAAGGAATTCTTCCTAATAGAGCTGATACTTCTGATCCAGCTTGAGTAAACCTAAAAATATTGTCAACGAAGAATAATACATCCTGACCTTCTTTATCTCTAAAATATTCGGCAACTGTCAGACCAGTTAAAGCAACTCTTGCTCTTGCTCCTGGAGGTTCATTCATCTGTCCATAAACTAGTGCTGCCTTTGACCCTTTCCCATTAGTTTTAATTACTCCTGACTCGATCATTTCATGATACAGATCATTTCCTTCTCTTGTTCTTTCACCGACACCTGCAAAAACTGAAAATCCTCCATGTGCTTTTGCAATGTTATTAATTAATTCCATGATCGTTACTGTTTTTCCAACTCCGGCTCCACCAAATAATCCAATTTTTCCACCCTTCGCATATGGTGCTAAAAGATCAATAACTTTTATGCCTGTAACTAACTGTTCAGTTTCGGTTGCTTGATCTGTAAATTTTGGGGCTGCTCTGTGTATTGGCCATTTTTCTTTTGTCTTAACTTCACCTTTTTCATCTATAGACTCACCAACAACATTTATAATTCTCCCTAGTGTTTCAGGGCCAACTGGCACACTTATTGGTGCTCCAGTATTTATAACTTCATCACCTCTTTTAAGACCTTCTGTTGCGTCCATCGCAATTGTTCTAACATCGTTTTCCCCTAAGTGCTGAGCAACTTCTAAAATCAATTTATTTCCTGAATTATTTACTTCTAGTGCTGTATAAATTTCTGGTAAGTCAGATTCAAAATTTACATCAACTACTGCACCAATGATTTGTGTTATTTTGCCTTTTTTACTCATAATTATAAACTTTCTGCTCCTGATATAATTTCTATTAATTCTTTTGTAATAGAGGCTTGTCTACTTCTATTATAATCGATTGTAAGTTTGTCGACTAAATCTCCAGCATTTCTTGTTGCGTTATCCATTGCTGTCATTCTTGATCCTTGTTCACTTGCTGCATTTTCAAGCAGAGCTTTGAAAACTTGAGTTGAAATATTTTTTGGCAACAAGTCTTCTAAAATTTCATCTTCGTCTGGTTCAAATTCATATGAAAAATTTTCGTCGTTGCCCTCTTTTAAATTTTTAGTCTCTGCTGGAATTATTTGTTGAGCTTGCGGTATCTGCGTAATTACATTTTTAAAATTATTGTAAAATATAATACATTTATCAAATTTATTTTGATTGAATAAAGATATTATTTCTTTTCCTACTTCATCTGCCTCCCTGAAACTTATATTTTTTTTATCTTTAAAACTGAATTTTTTAGTGACATATTTTCCATATTCTCTTTTAATTTGATCATGTCCTTTAGATCCAACAGTAATAATATTAAGTTCTTTTCCATCACCTAGAATTTTTTTAAAATTAGTCTTTGCTAATTTACAAATATTTGAATTAAATCCTCCACAAAGGCCTCTGTCAGCGGTTAAAACTACACACAAATACTTTTTATCTTCCCCTGTTCCAACAAGTAGTTTTGGTGCATTAAGAGGATCATTAATGGATTTAGTCAAATTCAATATTATGTTTTGCATTTTTTGACTGTAAGGTCTGCCTTTCTCTGCACTTTCTTGGGCCTTCCTTAGTTTTGCCGCAGCAACCATCTTCATTGCCTTAGTAATTTTTTGCGTAGATTTTACACTTTTGATTCTTTTTTTTAGATCGTCTAAACTAGGCATTATTTTTTCTTGTATTCCTCGATAACTTGTTTTAATTGGTTTTCTGTATCTTCATCTAATTTTCCTGATGATTGAATAGCTTCAATAATTTCTGGCTTATCATTTTTAATTTTTTCGATTACATCTTTCTCAAATACTTTAATTTTTCCTAAATCTATGTCATCCAAATATCCTTTTACACCAGCAAAAACTGAAATTACTTGTTCTGCGACAGTCATTGGAGAATATTGGTCTTGTTTTAATAATTCTGTTAATTTTGCTCCTCGATTTAATAGTTGTTGAGTAGAGGCATCTAAGTCCGATCCAAATTGAGCGAAAGCTGCCATTTCTCTATACTGAGCAAGTTCTAATTTAATTGAGCCGGCGACCTTTTTCATCGCTTTTGTTTGTGCAGCAGATCCTACTCGCGATACTGACAAACCAACGTTAACGGCAGGTCTTATCCCTTGATTAAATAATTCAGTTTCTAAAAATATTTGTCCATCAGTAATAGAAATTACATTTGTAGGAATATAAGCAGAAACATCGCCGGCTTGTGTCTCAATAATTGGTAATGCAGTTAGTGATCCGCCTCCATTAGCATCACTTAGTTTTGCAGATCTTTCTAAAAGTCTACTGTGAAGGTAGAAAACATCACCAGGGTAAGCTTCTCTTCCTGGAGGTCGTCTTAGTAAAAGTGACATCTGTCTGTATGCCACTGCTTGTTTTGACAAGTCGTCGTAAACTATTAAAGCATGCATTCCATTGTCTCTAAAATATTCACCTATTGTGCAGCCAGTATAGGGAGCTAAAAACTGAAGTGGTGCTGAGTCTGATGCTGTTGCAGCAACTATTGTTGTGTATTTAAGTGCACCTGCTTCTTCTAAAGTTTTCGTTATTTGAGCCACAGTAGAACGTTTTTGTCCGATTGCTACATAAACACAATAAAGTTTTTTCTTCTCATCAGATGACTCGTTTATTTTTTTTTGATTTATAATTGCATCAATTGCAACTGCAGTTTTACCTGTTTGTCTGTCACCAATAATTAGTTCTCTTTGGCCTCTGCCTACAGGTATAAGAGAGTCGATAGATTTTAATCCTGTCTGCATTGGTTCACTAACAGATTGTCTCGGAATTATACCTGGGGCTTTTACTTCAACTCTTTTTCTTTTTTTTGAAGAGATAACTCCTTTTCCATCTATTGGATTTCCTAAACCATCAACAACTCTTCCTAATAATTCTTTTCCAACAGGAACATCAACAATTGCATTGGTTCTTTTAATTGTATCACCCTCTTTAATTTTTCTATCATCTCCAAAAATTACAACTCCAACATTGTCATTTTCTAAGTTTAATGCCATACCTTTAGAACCATCTTCAAACTCTACCATTTCTCCAGCCTGAACATTATCCAAACCGTAAACTCGTGCAATTCCATCACCAACTGATAAAACTTTTCCAATTTCTGAAACTTCAGCTTTTTCACCAAAATTTTTAATTTGATCTTTAAGTAATTTAGTAACTTCTGAAGGGTTTATAGACATATTAACTTTCTAACATTTCTTGTTTGTATTTATTTAATTTATTTTTAATAGAGGTATCGATCATGAAGCTTCCAAGCTGAAGTTTTAATCCTCCAATAAGTTCTTTATCAACCTTATAGTTAAACTTTATAGTTGAGCTTGTTGAAGAAGATAGTTCTTTACTTATACTTTCAAGTTCAGTTTCTGATAATTCTTTAGAGGATATTAAAGAAGCTTTAACTTCTCCTCTTTTTTTTGCACATAATTTTAAAAAACTATCAATAATTTTTTCAACAAAAAATATTCTTCTTTTTTCAATTAATAAAAACATAAAGTTTTTTAAATTTTTTGAAAAGTTGAGTTTTTCGGCTAATAGTTTTAATACGCTGTTTTGATTTTCTTTACTTTGAGTTGGATTATGAATGAAATTTTTTATTTCTAGGCTATTATGCAATAGAGAGGCAAAATTCTTAATGTCACTTTCTATCTTCTCTAATTCACTAGATTCTTGCGCTACTTCAAAAAGTGCGCGAGAGTATCTTTCTGAAGTTTCTGTTGAGAAAGATTTATTTGTGCTCATTTTTTATTGAAGTTATAATGAAATAATGAGCGTTTCGTATCATAAGAGTTTATCTTGATCAAGTTGCCAATTTAAATATTATCCAAAATTTACAGGATCAACATCAACCGTAAGTTTAATTTTGCTTGAAATTTTCAATGAATTTAGAAGGTTAGAAACCATTTTTTGCTTCAAGCTTTTCTCATTAAACCTAATTAATAATCTTGATCTAAATTTTTTTTTTATCTTAAGTAAAGGTGAATCTACGGGGCCCATAATTTCTAAACCATTAATCTTATTAAGACGTGTTTTAATTTCTCTAGCACCCTCAATACTTAAAGATTGATTATTAGCTGATATGATTATTGCGATTAGTCTACAAAAAGGAGGGAGGGAGTTTTCTTTTCTCAAAATAAGCTCTTTTTTTAAAATTTCATCAGGATTGTTTTTTATTAATTCATTTAAAGTAATGTTCTCTGGAGATAATGTTTGATAAACAATCAAAGACTCAGAACTAAATCTGCCAGCTCTTCCGCTTAATTGATTATACAATTGAATATTTTTTTCAGTAGTTCTCAAGTCGTAACCTCTTCCCGAAAAATCTGCATCAATTACAACTATACAATTTAGATTAGGAAAGTTAAAACCTTTTGAAATCATCTGAGTTCCAACTAAAATGTCTACCTGATTATTTCTGATTCTGCTAAACAACGAATTAGTGTGATCTTTTTTTTTCATATAATCACTTGAAAAAATTTCTATTTTGCTTGCAGGAAATAATTTACTTACTTCCTCATAAATTTTTTCAACACCCGGCCCGTACATAATAAAATCACAATTTTTTTCATCTTTGCATTTATTAGATATTTTTTTTTCAGAAGAACAATGATGGCAGATAGCTTTATTTTTACTTTTATGAAATGTTAAATACATCGAACAATTATTACATATCTGTTTATATCCACAGTTTTTACAAATTAGATATGGAGCATATCCCCTTCTATTTAAAAAAAATAAAACCTGTTCTTTTTTCTCAAGAAACTTTTTAACAATTTTAATACTCTCATCAGAAACAAAAGTATTTTTTATTTTTTTTAAATTTAAATTAACAATTTTTGTTTTTGGTAAAGGAAAGTTGTCATACCTTTTATTTATTTTAAAATGTCGAAATTTTTTATTTTGAATATTATTAAAAGTTTCTAGCGATGGTATAGAGCTAACTAAATGTATCGGTATTTTTTCAAAAGAGGATCTGGCTATCGCCATATCTCTTGCGTGATATATAACACCTTCATCTTGCTTGTAAGAAGTGTCATGTTCTTCATCAACAATTATAACTCCAAGTTTTTTAAAAGGTAAAAATAAAGAAGATCTTGCTCCAACTACTAGTTTAATATTATTATTAATTATGCCATCCCAAATAATTCTTTTATTTTTTGGTGTAATTTTTGAATGCCAAATTGCAGGTTCGAATCCAAAAAAATCGTAAAACCTTGATTTAAATTCATTAGTTAAAAAAATTTCAGGAAGTAAGACTAAAGCTTGCTTATTCTTAGACATAATTTTTTTTATTCTTTCAAAATATACAAGTGTTTTTCCTGAACCAGTTGTTCCTTGAAGGACAGAAACATCAAATCTATTATTTTTTAAATCTAAAAATTTTAAAGCATTATTCTGCTCTTGATTTAAGTTAAATTTTTTTGGTTTAGTTGCTCTTAGGTCAAATTTTTTATCATTTTTAATAAATAAATTTTTATTACCTCCAATAACCATTTTTAGAACAAGACCCATAGGCGTCACGTTATACATTGCAAACCATTGTATAAAATTAATAAAATTTTTATTTAATGAAATTTTACTAATTTTTTTATTAATATTTTTAATTTTTATATCCTGTGATACAAAACTTTCACCAGGCCATACAACACCGATCTCTTTATTTTTGCCAAAAGGAACTTCAACAATATCACCAGGAGTTAATTTTTGGTTATTGGTTTTGTATGTAAACGGAAAATTAAATATTTTAGGCAGCAATACTTGCGCTTTCATATTTTGATAGTAGTTGAATTTTTTTTTTTTAAAAATGAATTGGTCTTTTATCAACAGCTAAAGCGGCCTCTTTAATAGCTTCTGTGTGTGTTGGGTGGGCATGGCAGGTTCTAGCAATATCTTCAGCACTCGCACCAAATTCCATTGCTAACGCCATTTCCGCTATCATATCTCCACAATGTGGTCCGATGATATGAACGCCCAAAACTTTATCAGTTTTACTGTCAGCCAGTATTTTGACAAAACCCTCGGTTTCATTATTAACTTTTGCTCTTGAGTTAGCAAGAAAAGGGAATTTTCCTGTTTTATAAGATATCTTTTCTTCCTTTAATTGTTCCTCTGTTTTACCAACAGTAGCTACCTCTGGAGATGTATAAACAACTCCAGGAATTACATCGTAATTAACGTGTCCTGCTTGACCTGCAAGGATTTCAGCTACTGCAATACCTTCCTCTTCTGCTTTATGAGCCAGCATTGGTCCTTTAATTACATCTCCTATTGCATAAATATTGTTTACCGAAGTTTGCAATTTGTTATTTACTTCTATCCTCCCTTTACTATCTTTTTTAATTCCTACTTTTGAAAGGTTTAATCCTTCAGTGTAAGGTTTTCTTCCAACTGATACTAGAACCTTGTCAACTTCTAAAACTTCTTTTTTTTTATTTTTAACATTAGTGTAAGAAATTAAAACAGACTTACCTTTATCTTCAACGGATTCAACTTTTGATCCCATTTTGAATTTAATTCCTTGTTTAGATAATATTTTTTGAAATTCATTTGAAATTTCCCTATCCATTCCAGGAGTGATAAAATCTAAATACTCAATTACAGTTACATCAGATCCTAATCTTGACCAAACTGATCCCATTTCTAAGCCAATGTAGCCCCCTCCAATAATAGCTAACTTATTTGGTACTTTATCGAAAGATAATGCACCAGTTGAGGAAACAACATTTTTTTCATTGATCTCAATGCCAGGTAATGAAGATACTGTTGAGCCTGTAGCAATAACAATGTTTTTAGATTTGATGTTAGTTCTTTTGTTGTTGCTTTCATAAACAACAATATCATTTTTGGAAAGAAGAACTCCTTTACCTTTGAAATAATTAACTTTGTTTTTCTTAAATAAAAATTCAACTCCTTTAGTTAAAACTTGGATAGATTTGTTTTTATTTGACATCATTTTTTCAATATTCAATTTAATGCCATCAATTTCTATACCTTGTTGGTTGAAATCTTTCTTAGCTTTATTAAAATTTTCTGATAAATTTAACAAGCTTTTAGAGGGTATACACCCAACATTAAGACAAGTTCCACCTAAGGCGCCTCTTGACTCAACACAGGCTGTTTTAAAACCAAGTTGTGCTGCTCTTATTGCGCATACGTATCCACCAGGTCCACCACCAATTACGACTAGATCAAAATTATTTTCCATTATTAAATATTCAAAAAGAGTCTCTTAGGTTGTTCTAGGGACTCTTTTACTATTTTTAAAAAAGATACAGCTTCTTTCCCATCAATTATTCTATGATCATAAGATAAAGCTAAGTACATTATTGGTCTCACTTCAACTTTACCATCTACTACTACAGGTCTTTGAATAATATTATGCATTCCCAAGACTGCAGATTGTGGAGGATTTAATATTGGAGTAGAAAGCATTGATCCATAAATTCCACCATTTGTAATCGTAAATGTTCCACCTTGTAAATCCTCTATTGTAATTTTTCCTTCTCTAGCTTTTTGCCCTAGTAAACCAATATTTTTTTCAATATCAGCAAAAGACATTTCATCAGTTTCTCTTAAAACTGGAACAACTAAGCCCCTATCGGTACCTACAGCGATGCTTATGTTGTAATAATTCTTATAAACAATTTCTTCGTTTTGTATTTCAGCATTAATAGATGGATAGTTTTTTAGTCCTATAACACAAGCTTTAACAAAAAAAGACATGAAGCCTAACTTCACTTCATATTTTTTTTGAAAATCATCTTTATATTGACTTCTCATTGAAATTACCTCGCTCATATCGACTTCATTAAATGTTGTAAGCATTGCAGCATTTTCTTGAGCTTCTTTTAATCTCTTAGCAATAGTCAATCTTAGTCTAGTCATCTTAACTCTTTCTTCAGGACCATGTTTGATTTTTCTTTCAGATGGCGCCGGTCTAGATCCCATCAAGCTCATTACATCCTCTTTTAAAACTAAACCATTTTTTCCAGTTCCTTCCACACCACTTAAATCTACTTTAGCTTCGCTGGCCATTTTTCTTGCAGCTGGTGAAATATTTCTCTCCATTTTTTTTGGTATTTTTTCTTCATAAATTTGCTCTAGAATGAGTGGTTCCTCTTTATCTAATTTAAGCACAGTTTCTTTTTTAATATTTTTTTTAACAATTTTTTCTTTATCAAAAAGTTTTGTTTTGCTTTCATTAATCTTTTTATTTGGTGGACTATAATTATTTACTTCTTTACTCTCTTCTACTGCGCTCGCGGAATCACCTACAGTTCCTAATAAAGATCCAACGTTAACAGTTTCGCCTTCTTTAACTGCAATACTTTCTAACATTCCATTTATTGGAGAGGGAACTTCAACGTTTACTTTATCTGTCTCTAATTCTACAATCGGTTCATCTGCTAAAACTTTATCACCTTTTGATTTTAGCCATTTTGAAATCGTTGCCTCTGTGACTGACTCACCTAGTGTTGGAACTTTAATTTTTTCTGACATTTAGTGTTTAAGTATCTTTTCTAATATTTCTTTTTGTTGTGCAAGATGTTTGTTTAGATTTCCAGTCGCAGTTGAGGAAGCTGCTTTTCTACCAACATATTTAACAGTTTTATCACCAAAATTAACTATTTCTAATGTTCGATCAATATAGTTTCTTACCGTATTCCAGGCACCCATATTTTTAGGTTCTTCTTGACACCAAATAAATTGTGCTTTGGTGTATCTTTTCAAAATATTTGCTAATGTTTTAGCAGGAAATGGGTACAGTTGTTCAACTCTAATAAATGTAACAGTGTCGTTTTTATATTTTTCTCTAGCTTCAATTAAATCATAATAAATCTTACCAGAACACATCACCACTTTTTTAATTTTATTGTCCCTTTTTTTTAATTCTAATAAATTTTTTACCTTAGAGTATGCATCATCTTCTAAAATTCTGTGAAATGTACTTTTTTTTGAAAATTCTGAAATATCCGAGATGCATTTTTTATGTCTTAATAAGGATTTTGGTGTCATAACAACTAATGGTTTTCTAAATTCTCTGTGCATTTGCCTTCTTAAAACATGAAAATAATTTGAAGGTGTTGTGCAATTAACCACTTGAATGTTTTCACCTGCACATAATTGTAAAAACCTTTCTAGCCTAGCTGATGAATGCTCTGGTCCTTGACCTTCGTAACCGTGCGGTAATAACATTACCAGTCCGCTAGCTCTACCCCATTTTGACTCTCCGGATGAAATAAACTGATCAATTATAATTTGAGCACCATTCGCAAAATCTCCAAACTGTGCCTCCCATAAAACTAAAGTTTCTGGTTCCGAAAGTGAATAGCCAAATTCAAATCCTAAAACTGCTAATTCAGATAGAAGGCTATCAATAATTTCAAAGCTTTTTTGCTTATTAGAAATATTATTTAATGGAATATACCTTTGGTGATTATCCTGATTTCTTAATACAGCGTGTCTTTGACTAAAGGTACCTCTGCCTGAGTCTTGTCCTGATAGCCTTACCGAAAATCCTTCAGTAAGTAGTGTTCCAAAAGCTAAACTTTCTGCAGTTGACCAATCAATAGATTTTCCTTCCTTAATGATATTATTTCTTTGATCAAATATTTTCTTCAAAGTTTTGTGAACACTAAAATCTACAGGTATTGATGAAATTTTTTTACCAATATCTATTAATTTATTTTTATCAACTCCGCTTACACCTCTCTTATCTTTTCCAAGACCTGGTTTAAATCTTGACCATGCGCCATCAAACCATTTTAACTCTGATTTGTAATTTTTTGATGACGTAAATTCTTGTTCTAAAAAATTTTTAAACTTAGTCTTCTCGTTATGAAGGTCTTTTTCGGAAGTTAATCCTTCCTCGCTTAATTTTTTTCCATAAATAGTAAGGGTAGTAGGATGAGATCTAATTTTTTTATACATTATTGGTTGAGTAAAAGATGGTTCATCTCCCTCATTATGTCCAAATCTTCTGTAACAAACCATATCGATCACAACGTCTCTATTAAATTTTTGTCTATACTCAGTTGCAATTTTTGCACAATGTACAACTGCTTCAGGATCATCCCCGTTAACATGAAATATTGGAGCTTGAGCAATTTTTGCAACATCCGATGGATATGGTGAAGATCTTGCAAATCTTGGAGCTGTAGTAAAGCCTATTTGGTTATTTACAATTATGTGTATTGTTCCTCCAATGTTGTGACCCGGAAGACCTGACATAGCGAAACACTCAGCAACAATTCCTTGGCCTGCAAAGGCTGCATCACCATGCATTAAAACTGGAATAACTTTTTTTCTATATTTATCTTTATGAAAAAATTGTTTTGCACGAACCTGTCCAAGCACAACTGGGTTTACGGCTTCTAGGTGAGAAGGATTATCTGTAAGACTTATGTGTACAGAGTTACCGTCAAATTCTCGGTTGGATGAGGCACCAAGGTGATATTTGACGTCTCCTTCAAAATCTTTACTCGTATTAGCCGTCTTTCCAAAAAACTCATTAAATATTGCTTTAAAAGGTTTTCCCATAACGTTTGCTAAAACATTCAACCTTCCACGATGAGGCATTCCAATTTTTATTTCTTTCGCTCCTAAGTTTCCGCCTCTTTTTATAATTTGCTCAAGCGCAGGAATTAATGATTCTCCCCCATCTAATCCAAATCTTTTTGTACCTACAAATTTAACGTGTAAATATTTTTCAAAACCTTCTGCCTGAATAATTTTATTCAGTATGGCTTTCTTGCCATTATCAGTAAAAGTTATATCCTTTTCTGGTCCTTCAATTCTGTCTCTTATCCAAGATTTTTCATCTGGATCACCCATATGCATAAATTCATAACCTATGTTTGAACAATAAGTTTTTTTTAAAATTTTTAATATTTGATTTAAATCTGCGTACTGAAGTCCAAGAACACCATCTAAAAATATACTTCTATTATAATCATTTTTAGTAAATCCATAGCTTTCAGGTTTAAGTTCAGGATGTTCTTCTTTTTTTTGTATAGATAATGGGTCCAAATTGGCTATAAGGTGACCTCTAATTCTATAAGCTCTTATGAGCATAATAGCTCTCACGGAGTCTTTTGAAGCTTGTTTAACTGACAGTGAATTTAAATCTTTTGAAACACCTTCCTCATTAAGGTTTTTTTTATAATTATTTTTAGGTTTAATATTTTTTTTGGCTGGTGACCAGCTAGGCCCTTTTAAATCGTCATAAATTAATTTTTCATTATCACTTAGTCCTTCAAAGAATTCTCTCCAACTTTCAGGCAGAGAGTCTGGATCTGAAATATAATCAGCATAAAATTCGTTAATAAATTCAGAATTGTTGCCTGCTAAAAATGACGTTTTTTTATATATATTATTATTAGAAGATGACATTCAAAAATTTATTTTAACACAAATTAAAAAAAATCAACCATTTAGTTTTTGATAAAGTGTTTTTCCTATATCTGCCGGAGATTTTGAAATCACTATATCAGCAGATTTCATGATTTCTATTTTATCCTCAGCTCCTCCTTTTCCTCCTGATATTATAGCTCCAGCATGACCCATTCTCCTGCCTGGAGGTGCTGTTAAACCAGCAATAAAACCTACCACGGGTTTTTTGATTTTTTCCTTTTTTAAAAACTCTGCAGCTTCTTCTTCGGCTGTACCTCCGATTTCTCCAATCATTACTATAGATTTTGTTTCATTATCTTTAAGAAAAAGTTCAAGACAATCTATAAAGTTTGTTCCATTAATTGGGTCACCACCAATTCCAATGCAAGTTGATTGGCCCATACCGTTTGCAGAAGTTTGAGCAACTGCCTCATAAGTTAAGGTTCCAGATCTTGAAACTATTCCAACTGATCCTTTTTTATGAATATTACCAGGCATAATGCCAATTTTACACTCATTTGGAGTTATTATTCCAGGGCAATTAGGACCTATTAATCTCGAACTACTTTTATTCAAGATTTTTTTTACTCTTAACATATCTAGGATTGGTATTCCTTCAGTAATACAGACAATTAATTCAATTTTTGCCTCTATAGCCTCGATTATTGCTGCTCCAGCAAATTTTGGTGGCACATAAATCATTGTGGCATCCGCTGAGGTCTTCTCCTTTGCTTCTTGAACTGTGTCAAATACTGGTAAATTCAAATTTTTTTGACCTCCTTTTTTGGTGTGACACCACCAACTAATTTGGTGCCATATTTTAAAGCCTGCTCTGAGTGGAATGTACCATGTGTTCCAGTGAAACCTTGGCATATTACTTTTGTATTTTTGTTAATTAGAATTGACATTATTTTATTGCCTCAACAATTTTTTTAGCCGCATCATTAAGGTCTGCAGCTGATAAAATTTTTAAATTAGATTTATCTAATATTTCTTTTCCCTCTTTGAAATTGGTGCCCGCAAGTCTTACAACTAATGGAACGGATAAGTTAATCTCATTTGCTGCCTCTACAACTCCTTGTGCAAGTACATCACATCTCATAATTCCTCCAAATATATTAATAAGAATTCCTTTAACACTCTTATCAGAGAGAATTAATTTAAAAGCTGCTGCGACCTTTTCTTTTGTAGCGCCACCTCCAACATCTAAAAAATTAGCGGGCTCTTTTCCATATAATTTTATTATATCCATGGTTGCCATTGCTAAACCAGCACCATTAACCATGCATCCAATAGAACCATTCAACTTAATATATGCCAAGTCATATTTACTCGCCTCGATTTCTGCTGGCTCTTCCTCATTTAAATCTCTTAATTTTAATATCTCTGGCTGTCTAAAAATTGCATTATCATCAAAATTCATTTTAGCATCTAAGCAAATTATTTTTTGTTCCTTTGTTACTATTAAAGGATTGATCTCTATTAAACTTGCATCTTTTTCTAAAAGAATTTTATATAAAGACTTAATAAGTTTAAAAGCTATTGACTTTTGTTCTTTATCAAATTCAAATATAGAGATGATATTATCAATCTCTCTTTCATTGGGCCCTTCTTTGGTAAAATCAATTTTATTTGTAATAATTTTATCTGGATTTTCTTTTGCGACTTTCTCTATATCCATTCCGCCTTCTTTACTACTAATAAAGGCTATTTTTGATGACTCTCTATCGATTAAACATGATAAATAAAATTCTTTTTCTATGGTTGATGCTTCTTCTATGTATAGTCTTTCAACTTTTTTTCCTTCAGGTCCTGTTTGGTGGGTAACTAAGGTTTTGCCAAACATTTTTTTTGCTTGTGATTCTAATTCTTTAACATCTTTAATTAACTTTACACCTCCGGCTTTCCCTCTACCACCAGCATGAATTTGAGCTTTTAACACAAATTCTTTACCTCTTAATTGGCTCACTTTTTCTTTAATTTCATCTGCTGAAAATACCACTATTCCATTCGAAACAGGTGCTCCAAATTCTTTCAGGATTTCTTTCGCTTGATGTTCATGAATATTCATTAATAGGATGAATTATATATATATTTTAATTAAATTATTCTATTAAATTCTTTTTTCTTTTATAGTGATTTATTATGGAAAAAGTAATTATTCTAACTCCACTATTTAATGATTGGCTTTCTCTTAGGAGATTGCTCAAAGAAGTTAATACTTTTTTAATCAAAATCTCAAAAAATATTGAAATTTTAATAGTGGATGATTGTTCAACTGAGAAATTAAAAAGTCAAATTAAAGCTAATGGAAATATAAAAAAAATTAGAGTTTTAAGATTAAAAAAAAATATTGGTAGCCAAAGAGCTATTTTTAAAGGCTTGAAGAAAATATATAATGCTAACCAAAAGGCAACAGTTGTAATTATGGACTCTGATGGTGAAGACGATATTAAAGCTTTAAAAAAAATGATTACTTTATCTAGAAAAAATCCAAATTATGTTGTCACAGGAAATAGAAACTCTAGAAGTGAGGGCTTTCTTTTCACTTTTTTATATAAAATGCATCTATTTCTTACTTTTATATTAACTGGAAAATATTTAAATTTTGGGAATTTTTCTGCATTCAACTCAAAAAATTTAAAAATAATGCTTAAAAACGCAAACTTAAAGATTGCTTACTCAGCAGGTTTAAAAAAAAATGTTAAAAATATAATTTCTTGTTATTCCGATCGTAAAAAAAGATATTATGGCAATTCTAAAGTGAGCTTTTATTTTCTTTTCTTACATTCTTTAAATATTCTTACAGTATTAAGAAAAGAATTAATTACTAGATCTTTGTTGATTTTAACTTTCATATATTTTCTATCTTATTTAAATGAAAATTTTTACCTTTATTCAATTTTTATCTTTATTCTTCTTGTGTGCTTAAATATTTTTACAAATTTAAATTCTTTTTTTAAAAATTTACAAAACGATTGATGACTATCTGAGACATTTTTTAATATCGTATTTTACTAAAAATTTATTAATTTTTTTTGTTTCTCTACAATTTTGAATAAAAATTTCTTTAAAAATATCTGGTTCATTGCTGTTGTATGAATAAAGTGTTTCAATTTTTTTTGAAATAATTAAATTTTTAACAAATTTTTTATAAACTTCATAATATGGATTGCCTTTATCCGGGTTACTAGCATCTGATAATGATGGCCAACGGCTAGGGGTATTTAAATTTTCATTCAAAATGGCAGAAAAAAATAAATATTCAGTTTGTAGCATTTTTTTAGTTTTATCTCTTTGTATTTCTGCCATACTTTCTTTAATTAGTTTAATTTCAATTGTCGGTTCTTCGTGATATTTATTAGTGATCCATTTCAATCCCTTTAAACTAGGATGTATTAAGTTTGCATCAACACTATTTTTAAGATTTATATTTTCTAAATTTAACATTTTACGCTCCTCATTAAACCTTATGTGGTATTTAATGGTAAGAAAAAAAGTAGAAGCAATCAAAATGAAAACTGCTAATTTT
>CACIXL010000009.1 GCA_902590625.1 uncultured Pelagibacteraceae bacterium
ATTTTAAAAACGTAGAACATGTTCATTTCTTTGGATACTATATTGGCAATTATCCATTACTTAGTAAAAAAAAGATTTTACAAATAATTAAAATTTTAAATAATATTTCATTATAATATGATATCAGATTATAAGTTAGATTGTTTATTTTTAGTTACTAAGAGTTCTTCAAAAACTTATCAAAAATTATCAATAACTTACTCTGCTATTGAACCTCCAACATGGGCTTTACTGTTAGCGCAGTCTACAAGAGATATAGGATTTAATGTAAATATATTAGATGCAAATGCTGAAGATTTAAATGAAAAAGAAATTTTAGAGAGAATAGAAAAACAAAAACCAAAACTAATTTGCCTAGTAGTCTATGGTCAAAATGTAAATGCTGGAACAACAAATATGAGTGGCGCTACTCATGTTTCAGAATATTTAAAAAAAAAAATTGATATACCAATCTCCATAGTTGGCTCACATGTACAAGCACTTCCAATAGAAACACTTAAAAAAGAAAAAAGTATTGATTTTGTATTCACAAATGAGGGCGTTTATGCATTGAGAAACGCTTTACTGCTCAATAATTACTCAATTGAAAATCTCTCTAAACTTAAGGGAATAGCATATAGAAATAAAAATAAAATTATAATGAATGAGCCTGAGAAAGTAGTGCCTAATGATAAAATGGATACAGATCTTCCCGGTTATGCTTGGGATTTGTTGCCTTACAAATCTAAACCATTAGATTTATATAGAGCACCAATGTGGCATGCTGAATATGATTTTAAAAAAAGAACTCCTTACGCTAGTTTGCAAACAAGTCTTGGATGTCAGTTTGGGTGTAATTTTTGTATGATTAATATTCTAAATAGAAATGACAATGACGAAATAGGTGTTGCTTCCAACTATAGTGGAATGAGATTTTGGTCTACTGAATTTATAATTAAAGAATTCGATAAGCTAATAGATATGGGTGTAAAGACTATAAGAATAGTAGATGAAATGTTTTTATTAAATCCAAAGTATTATATTCCTTTATGTGAGAAATTAGCTGATAGAAATAAAGACGATAGCTTAAGAATTTGGAGTTATAGCAGAATAGATACAGTTAAGAGACCAGAGGTATTACAATTAGTCAGGAAAGCAGGAATAAAATGGTTGGCACTTGGAATTGAAAGTGGAGATAAATCAGTAAGACTAGAGGTCGATAAAGGTAAATTTGAGGATGTAGATGTGCGTAAAGTTATTCAAAAAGTACATGAAGCTGATATTAATGTTATGGCCAATTACATATTTGGTTTACCTGGAGACACAAAGGAAACAATTCAAAAAACTATGGAACTTAGCCTTGAGCTATGTACAGCTGGATGGAATACTTATGCTGCGATGGCTTTACCAGGCAGTCTTTTATATAAAAAGGCTTTAAATGATGGCATAAAACTTCCTGATAGTTACGAGGGTTATTCATTTCACAGTTATGAAACTTTGCCATTACCTACGGAAAAATTATCGGCTGAAGAAGTAATCTCATTAAGAGATGACGCATTTAATAAATACCATAATTATAAACCTTTTTTAAATTTAATAGAAAAAAAATTTGGAAAAATTGCTGCAGATAATATTGTTAAAATGTCTAAAATAAAACTTAAAAGAAAAATTAAAGGTGATACAAAACCGAATGTTTAAAGATATAAAAATTATAACTCAAAAAAATTTTAAAGATAAAAGAGGTCTGCTTTGGACAACTTGGAAAAAGGGATTATTTACTAATATTAATTTTAATCATGATAAATTTTCTTTGTCAAAAAAAAATACTCTTAGAGGCTTTCATTGTGATTTTAAATCATGGAAATTAATTACTTGTGTTTATGGTAAATTTTTAATTGTTGTAGTAGATATGAGAAAAAATTCAAAAAATTTTTTAAAACACAAAAATTGGATTATTGATCATAAAAAACCAAAACTCATACTAATACCCCCTTATTATGCAAATGCACATCTCTGCCTTTCTAAAATTTGTATATTTCATTACAAATGGAGCTATAAAGGAAAATATATTGACGCCACAAAACAAAACAGCTATCGGTGGAATGATCCAAAAATAAATTTTAAGTGGCCAATTAAAAACCCGATATTAAGTAAAAGAGACAAAGAGGCAAAAAAAATAATTTTATGAGTAAAATTTTAATTACAGGTGGAGCAGGATACATTGGATCAATGTTATGTACTAAACTTTTAAGTTTAGGACATCAAGTAACAGTAGTTGATCTTCTTAAATACGACAAAGGTTCGCTTAATCACTTATACTTTAATAGAAATTTTAAGTTAATCGTTGATGATGCTAGAAAGAAAAATTTGATAAAAAATCTTGTAAATAAAAATGATTACATAATACCATTAGCAGCGTTAGTAGGTGCGCCATTGTGTGAAAAATTTAAAAAGGATGCAATTAGTACAAATTTAGGAACAATTCAAACTTTGTGTGAAGTCATTACAAAAAAGAACAAAGTAATTTATCTTACAACAAACTCCGGGTATGGAATAGGTGAAAAAGGAAAATACTGTGATGAAAATAGCCCACTAAATCCTATATCACTTTATGGAAGAACAAAGTGTGATGGAGAAGATTTAGTTAGAAATAAAATAAAAAATCACGTTTGTTTTAGACTAGCGACAGTGTTTGGACACAGTTACAGAATGAGAAGTGATTTATTAGTAAACAATTTTGTTCATACAACTGTTAAAAAAAAAAGACTTACATTATTTGAACCACATTTTAGAAGAAACTTTATCCATGTAAGAGATGTTGTGAATGCAATTGAATTTACAATAAAAAATTTCAATAGATTAAAAAATAACGTATATAATTTAGGTTTATCTTCCGCAAATATAAGTAAAATTATGCTAGCAAGGAAAATACAGAAACATTTTAAAAAATTGAGAATAAAAATTGTGAAGAATAGAAAAGATCCAGATAAAAGAGATTACTTCGTAAGCAATAAAAAAATTGAAAAAAAAGGATTTAAAGCCACTATTTCTTTAGACGATGGAATTATAGAATTAATACAAATATTCTCTAATGACAAAAACAGAATAATTAATAATTATTAAATAATTTTTTTATTAAAGCACTAAAATCATTTTTAGTATAATAAAATTTAATATTACTTTTTTCTGCGCATAATTTATCAGATCTTTTGTCACCAATCATAAAACTTTTTTTTTTATCAATAATAAATTTATTTAAAATATTTTTAATCATTTGATTACCTGGCTTTCTTAAACTGCTATTCTTTCTAAATCTTAAAATACGTCCTTTAGGATGAAATGGAGAATATTGAACATCATTTATCATTACATTGTAATTCAATAATTTTTTGCTTATATAATTTTGCAATTTAAAAAAATCTTTTTCTCTAAAAAAACCTTTTGCTATTCCAGCCTGGTTAGTTATTAAAAAAATTAAATAATTTTTTTTGCTAATATATTTCAGACCTTCTATTACTCCTTTTTTAAACTTGAAGTCTTTTTTATTGTGAACATAACCAAAGTCGTGATTTATTACGCCGTCTCTATCTAGAAAAATAGCTGGTCTTTTAAAGTAACTTTTTAATTTTTTTTCTGAAATTTTAAAATATTTAGGCGTTCCTATATCTAAAAAAAAATTGTTATATATTTTTCCATTCAAAAGTTTTTTATCTATCAAATCATGTAAAAAATCATTTTCCAAGGAAAATTTTTTTTTTGGTAACATGTTTAAAATTTTCTTTTTAAAAAAATAAACCCCACCATTCATTAATTTACCTTTTTTTTGATTTGAAAGTAAATTGTTTCTTAAACTTAAATAATTTAATTTTAAATTATTAGTATTCTTTTTACTCCTGGTTAAGGCAATACACCCTAAACTTTTTTTTTCACATAAGTTAATTAAATTATTTATATCTATATCAAAAATTGTATCCCCATTTACTAAAATAAAATCATTAATTTTTTCTTTTTTTAAATTTAATAAAGCTCCTCCAGTACCCATTACTTTTTTTTCATTCAAACATTTGACTCTTGTAAGATTAAACATTTTGTTATGAAAGTTTCTAAAAATTATTTTATGTTTATAACCTGTTAAAATATAAATTTTATTAAATGAAAATTTGCTTAAGGAATTTACTAAATATTGTAAAAAATGAATATTATTAAACTTCACCATTGGTTTGGGTTTATTACCCAAAAATTCTTTAATTCTCGTGCCTTTACCTCCTGCTAAAATTACTAAATCTTTATTTTTCATAATTCATAAATTTTTAACATTTTAATATAAGTTTAAATAGTTTAATAATTACTTTATGAAACTAATTTCTTTTGTTTTTTCATTTAAAAATGAAGAAAAAAATTTGAATGAACTCATTAAAAGAGTGGATGACTCTGTTAAAAAACTATCAAATTATGATTATGAGTTAATTTTTGTTAATGATGCTTCAGATGATAATTCTGAAAAAATTCTTGAAGATTTACAAAAAAAATTTCCAATTACTATAATAAATATGTCTCGAACATTTGGTGTAGGACCTTGTGTTTTAGCTGGTTTCAAACAAGCAAAAGGAGATTGCGTCATTTATATGGACTCTGATTTACAGGACCCTCCCGAAATTTTAGAAAAACTAATCAAAGAGTATGAGAAGGGAGCAGAAATAATTCATACTGTTAGAACTAAAAGATTAGGTGAGTCAAATTTTAAAATGATTATTACCAAACTAGCTTATAAAATTATAAATTTTTTATCCGATATTAATTTGCCAATTGAGGCTGGGGATTTCAAACTTATTTCAAAAAAAGCCCTAACTAAAATACTTGAGCAAAGAGAATTTAGACCTTACATACGCGGCTTATCAGTTTGGGTTGGCTTTAAACAATCTCATGTTGAATATATCAGAGAAGCAAGAAATGAAGGAAGCACGAAGTTTCCCCTGTTATCAGCAGGTCCTGTTACTGAATTCATAAGTGGCGTAACTGCCTACTCCCTTAAACCATTATACTTTGGAATAATATTAGGCATGTGTTCAATTATATTTTCAATGATATTAATTGGTTACGCTTTGTATATGAAATTTACTAATATATCTGTGCCGGGAACTGCAGGAATAATTATCACAATATCTTTTTTTTCTGGAATTATTCTTTTGACACTTGGAATAACGGGTATTTATATCGCAAGAATATTTGAAGAAGTTAGAGGAAGAGATAGATATGTAATCAAAGATATAAAGCGTAAATCATAATTGATATAATTTATATTTTGTATCTTCTTTACTAATATCAAGTTTTAAGTTCCAGAATTCAGGAACTAAAATATAATTAGTGTTAAACTCTTTTTTTATAATTAACCATTGATCTTTTGATCGATTTTCGAAAACATTTTTTATGTACTCATCACTCAAAGAAGGATTATTCTTCTCAGGCGGTAAATTATTTTTAATATCGTAAACTTTTTCCAATATATTAAAGAATTTATCAGATAAATATGGATGATAAGGAATAAAATCTAAAGACTCTGTATGTAGCAAAATAGGTTTTTTTGTTTTTTTGAAAACATATGGTATTAAGCTAGATGTTACAATCAAATTAGTTTTATTAATTTCATTTTTAATAAAATAAATTACTTCTGAGTCTTTTTTTATTTTTAAATTGCTTACTAAATTATCTTTTATTAAAAAAAATTTATTATAATTTTGAACAAGTATTAAAATTAATATTATCGATATAAAAGAAACAATTTTATCTTTAAAATAATCTTTTGTTAAAAATATTAATAAGCCTATAAATACCGGCCAACCTAAAAAAGTATGCAGCATTATAAACCTTGATGGCATAATTATTTTTAAAAAGTCAGGAAAGATTAGAGGAATAAACTTATATAAAAAGTAAAGAGCCAATGAGCATATTAAGCTAATAAAAATAATCAATAGATGAGGAGAGTAGCTTGAGGATTTGAACTTTCTATTTAAACCAAGAGCACACAATATGCCAAGAAATAAAGTTTTAAGAATATACTCATAATGAATAAATTTGGAAATATTACGATGACCATCCCAATTTTTTAAATAATCTAGAAATAAATTATTATCATATGGTATTTTTTCAATAGAATTAAAGTAAAATAGCAAAAAACTAACACTTGTAAAAAAAAATCCTATTAAGACCCCTCTAAAGATATCTTTCTTGTAAATAATAAAGATTTTGAGATAGTAAAAACAAAAAGAAACAATCAATAAAGTCCAAACTCCCACAACTGGATGTATAGAAACCAATAACACAGCAAGTAAAGAAGAAATAAAAATATTTTTATTTGCAACCAGTCCCAAAATAAATGTAAAAGTTGCTAAGCTTAACATTCCATAAGTATGTTCTGAAAAAATTAGAGATGGATAATCAGTATCACCAAAATTTTTTCCTAAAATTATTGAGGTAAATGCAATTAAAAGTGAAAGATTTTTTTCCTTAGTTAAGGAAAAAAAAAATAAGAAAACACCAAACGAAAAAAATAATGTGGTTATAATCATCAAAATTTTGGACGATGCTTCAACGCTAAAGCCTATTTTTAACAATAAAGAGGAAAATTGATGTATAGAGGTCCAAGAATTAAAATAATAGTACATCATAGGAGAATTAAAATCAGGATATTTAATTACTCCAGAGAGCACTAATCCACCATCAATTCCATATTGTAAAAAAGGATAAGATAAACCTATGAACAATGATACTATACTTAAAATAAAAATTTGATAATAACTATTCTTAAAATTAATGGTGTCTTTTTTCATTTTATAAAAAATTTATAAAAGACTTTTTAGATATCTTGAATATTCACAATTACCATAAAAAGATATTGCTTTTTTAATCTTATTTTTAATAATCCACTTTTTCATCAGTGAAATTTCTTCTAAACAAGCTATTTTAAATCCTTGTCTTTTTTCAATTGAAGACACAAAAATTGATGTTTGATTAAAGTCATCTATCGTTCCAGCATCTAACCAAGCCGCTCCTCTACCTAAAAATTCAACTTTAAGAGAATTTGTTTTTTTGTATTTTTTTAATAAATCAATTATTTCTAATTCATTTCTTTTAGATTTTTTCAGATTTAATGACTTTTTAACCACTGAATTATCAAAAAAGTATAACCCAGTGATTGCCAAGTTAGATTTGGTTTTTTTTGGTTTTTCAACAAGATTAATTATTTTATTATTTTTTAAAGTTACTACACCAAATTTATTTGGATTTTTAACAGGATGCACAAGTATAGAAGCACCTTTTTTAAAATTAACAATTTTTTTAAGTTTATCTGATAAGCTCTGACCATAAAAAAAATTGTCACCTAATATTAAAGCAACATTATCTTTACCTATAAAATTTTTTCCAATTTTAAATGCATCCGGTAAACCTCGAGGCTTATCTTGCTCTGCATAGTTTATTTTAATGCCTAAATTTTCTCCATTAGGTAAAATTTTTTTAAATTGATTTACAGAACCTTTATTTACTATAATTAATATATCTTTTATTCCTGCTAACATTAAGATTGATAGTGGATAATAAATTAGAGGTTTATCATAAATTGGCAAAAGCTGTTTGTTCACAGATTTAGTTATAGGACTCATTCTTGTACCAAGACCACCTGATAAAATAATTCCTTTTTTTATCATTTTCTTAATCCTAAGCGATTTTTAAATTTTTTATTTTTAATCATTTTGTAAAAATCTTTGTTATTTTTATACCAATTTAATGTTTTCAATATTCCATTTTTAATATTTATACTGTTTGACCACTTTAGTTTAGTTCTGATTTTATTGCTATTGAGAGCGTATCTTAAATCATGTCCCGGCCTATCTTGAATAAATTTAATTTTTGTTTTTTTATCAAAAATATTTATTTCTTTACTAATCAAAATTATTCTCTTTACTAAATCAATATTTCTCATATTCAAATTAGAGCCAATATTGTAGGATTCTCCTATTTTTCCTTTTAAATAAATTTTATGTAAAGCTTTACAGTGATCTTTAACATAAATCCACTCTCTGGAATTAATACCTTTTCCGTAAACAGGAATTTTTTTCTTATTTAAAATACTAAAAATTATTTTTGGTATAAATTTTTCTAAATTTTGTCTTGGACCATAATTGTTGCAACAATGAGTGATAATAGCTTTTAATTTATAAGTATTTATATAAGAATTTATTAAGTGATCTGATGCAGCCTTTGTAGCGGCATATGGATTTAAAGGTTCATATGGTGAATTTTCTTTAGTCCTTAAATTTTTTTTAACATTACCAAAAACTTCATCAGTAGAAACATGAACTAATTTGATATTTTTATATTTAAGGAGAGTTTCTAACAAAGCATGAACTCCTTTAATATTTGATTGGATGAAATCATCTGATCTATCAATTGATCTATCAACGTGCGTTTCAGCTGCTAAATTAAATATACAATTTGGTTTATATCTTTTTATAATTTGATCTAGTTTTTTTTTATCAGAAATATCTAATTTTATAAATTTATATAATTTATTTTTTTTAAATTCTTGAACATTATAAAAATTTGACGCGTAAGATACTTTATCAACATTGATAACAAAGTAACCAAGTTCCAATAAGTACTTTATTAAATTACTTCCTATAAAACCTAAACCACCAGTAACAATAAATTTTTTCATTTAAACAATCTTATTAATAAGATCAGCTATATATTTTGCTTTTTGAGTAGAAACTTTATGATGCACAGGAATAGCCAAGTATTTATTTTCTGCGTAATCCATATTGGGATATTTTTTTCCTTTTACAAAATTTTTAAAAACAGAATATTTATCATTTCTAAAATGTACTTGATTACTTTCTATTTTCTTTTCTCTTAATTTTTTTTGTATTAAATCTTTTTTTCTGGAAATAATAGTAAATAACCAAGCTGCGTGTGTTCTCTTACCATCATCTTTATGTACACATTTTATATTTTTATTTTTATTTAATTTTTCTAAATAAATATTAAAAATATCTTTTCTGTGTTTAAGCACTTTATTAAAATCTTTTAATCCTTCTAAACCAACGGATGCACCTAAATCAGTCATTTGATATTTATACCCAATTTCAAAAATATCATTTTCCCAAGTAGCATTCTGCTTTTTTTCTCTATCTATGCCAAACCATCTAATTCTTTTAGCTTTTTGCATGAGTTTCTTATTTTTAATGCAAAGCATACCCCCATCAGCAGTTGTAATATGTTTTATTGCTTGAAAACTAAACATTGTAAAATCACTAATGCTACCGACAGGTTGTTTGTTGAAAGTTGCACCCAATGCATGAGCCGCATCTTCAATTAATGGAATTTTATACTTTTTCGATAATTTTTGTAATTCATCAAGATCACATGGAAGACCTCCGTAATGCATGCATATTATCGCTTTAGTTTTTTTAGAAATTAGTTTTTTAACACTCTGAACACTTATGTTCATTGTGTCAGGATCAATGTCTGCAAATTTAATTTTTACACCCATATACAAAAATGGAATATTAGTTGCTGTACAAGTAAATAAAGGTGCAATTACTTCGTCACCTTTTTTTAATCCTGCTAAAATGTAAGAAAGATGAAGAGCGTCAGTGCCTGATCCAGTTGCAAGACACTGATTTTTTTTTCCAAACATTGACTTAAATTTTTTTTCAAATTTATCAACTAATGGACCTTGACCGATCCATCTTCCAGAAAGGACTTTTTTCACATTTTTAAAAGAATTTTTAGATATGTAAGGGTGAAATAAAACTGTACCCTCAGTCAATTTCATTAATGGAATTTCTTTAAAAGACATAAAAATTTTGTATCATAGCGATAATTTAAACACAAATGTATACTAAATATTTAGTTTATAGATTAATTAAGTTAAAATAATCATTAAATGAGTCTAAATAAAGATTTAACAATAGTTTTTGTTTCGTTTTTCTCAAAAAATATTATTGAAAAACCTATAAGTCAAATTCCTAGCAATATTCCAATAATAGTAGTTGAAAATTCTAAAGATATTCAATTAAAAAATACTTTAGAAAAAAAGTACAAAAATGTTTCTGTTATCATCCCTGATTTGAATACAGGTAATGGAGGAGGAGCGAACATCGGCCTAAAACAAGCTAATTCAAAATATGTTTTATATCTAGATGTAGATGTAGAGCTTAATAAAACAACACTAGATACTTTGTACTTTTATGCAAATAAACTTAAAAATTTTTCTATTTTAGGCCCTAGTATCGAAGGTTTAAATTATAAAAATAAGGATTATGAAAATCAAAGTGAATATGAAAAAGTTCATAGTATGAATTTTATAACTGGATGCGCTTTATTTTTTAATATGAAAGCCCTTAAAGAGATTGGTTTTTTTGACGAAAAAATATTTTTATATTATGAAGAGAATGATCTTTATTTAAGGAGCTTTAAAAAAAATTATAAAATATATCTAATTGAAGAAGCTAAACTTAAACATCAAGGTAATCGATCTACAGATTTAATTGAAAAAAAATTCAATCGAAATAAACCGCAATTGGCATTTAATGTGGTCCACATTTTATTTTCATAAAAAACATCATGGAATTTTTGAAGCTTATAAAAAAACCATATTTAAGTTTTTTTCAGCGTTATTCAAATATTTGATTTTTCTTATTTTGCAAAAAAAAGTTAAAAAAAATATTTATTTTGCACGGATGAGTGGAATTTTTAATGCTGCAATTGGAAAAAAATCTTGGTTTAGAACTAACTTAAATCACTCTATTGAAAACAAATAATAAAGAATATAACTAAACATATGCCAAAAAAAATTATTGTTACAGGAGGTGCTGGTTTTGTAGGAACTAATTTAATCAAATTTTTAATTAAGAAAACAAAATATGATATTATAAGTTTAGATGATTATTCATCTGGCTCAAAAAAAAATCACATAAAAAATAAAAGAATAAAATATATTAACGGAAAAACAGTTTCAATTGATAAGATAATAAAAAAACCTAGTGAAATAAATTCTATTTTTCATTTTGGAGAATTTGCCAGAATATATCAAAGCTTTCTTAAAATGAACGAGTGTTTAAACTCTAATACTGTAGGTTCAAATGCAGTATTCAATTTTTGTTTAAAAAACAAAATTAAATTAATTTATTCAGCTACATCTGCATCATTGGGTAATAAGGGAGACGACAAAAATCTTTCACCATATGCATTTTCAAAAGCAAAAAACTTAGAATTGCTAGAAAATTTAAAAAAATGGTTCGGATTTAAATATGAAGTTATTTATTTTTATAATGTTTACGGGCCACATCAAATTTGCAAAGGTACAATGTCCACTGTAATTGGTATTTTTGAAGATCACTACAAAAAGAAAAAAGCTTTGCCAGTAGTAAAACCAGGAAAACAAACAAGAAGATTTACCCATATAGATGATACAGTAAAGATATGCTATCTGGCTTGGAAAAAAAATCTTTGTAGACATTACAGCATATCTAGTAAAAAATCATATTCAATACTGGAAGTAGCAAAGATGTTTAATACAAAAATTGTATATTTACCTAAGAGATTGGGTGAAAGGTATGCATCAGCTTTAACAAATAAAAATTTATCTAATAATATTTTTAGATATTATGGAAAAATCAAATTATCTGATTACATCAAAGATTTTATTAATCAATAATCAATGACCAGGAAACTCAATCAAACTATGAGTTTTATAACCTTTGTCATTTAAAAGTTTATTCCCGGGTAGATCAAATAAATTTATTACGAATATAAATCCAGAGACTATTCCTTCAGAAATTTCTACCAGTTTCGCTGCTGCCTCAGCTGTCCCACCGGTTGCAATTAAATCATCTATAATTAGAATTTTTTCTCCTTTTGAAATAGAGTCTTTGTGCACCTCAATAGTTGCTTTTCCATATTCTAATTCAAACTCAACTGAATGAGACTCAGCAGGTAATTTATTTTTTTTTCTTAATAGAATAAATGGTTTTTGCAGCATATAAGAAAGAGTAGCAGCAAAAACAAAACCTCTAGACTCTATAGCAGCAACTTTATCAAATTCAAAATTTTTCGAACACTCAATTATTTTGTCATTAGTAAATTTAAAAGCTTCAGCATTTTTGATTAGAGTAGTTATGTCTCTGAATAAAATTCCTTTCTTTGGATAGTCAGGAATAGATCTTATGTGTTTTTTTAAGTCCATATTTAGCTTCAAGTTTTAACAAAAAAGCATTATTAATTAAATGATGAAAAAAAGAAAGCTTGGGATAATTGGTGGTAGCGGTCTTTATAAAATGGAAGGTTTTGAAAAAACTAACTGGAAAAAAATAAAAACACCATGGGGGCTACCATCTGATGAAATATTAATTGCAAAATTGGGAGAGGAAGAGATATGTTTTATTCCCAGGCATTCAAGAGGGCATAAAATTAATCCCACAAATATAAATTTTAGAGCGAATATTGATGCAATGAAACAATTAGGCGTTACAGACTTAATTTCTGTTTCGGCTGTGGGGTCATTAAAAGAAAATTTAGAACCAGGAAAATTTGTTATAGTTGATCAATTTATAGATAGAACATTTTCTAGAGTTAAAACTTTTTTTAATGATGAAATAGTTGCTCACGTATCAATGGCAAAACCAATCAGTCCAGGACTTGCAGATTGTTGCGAAGCAGCTCTAAAAAAATTAAACATTCAAAGTCAAAGGGGTGGAACTTATGTAGTAATGGAAGGACCTCAGTTTTCTACTTTAGCAGAGTCAAATCTTTACAGGAAATGGGATGCCGATGTAATTGGGATGACTAACATGCCAGAGGCTAAATTAGCTAGAGAGGCAGAAATAAGATATTGCACAGTTGCTATGGTAACAGATTATGATTGTTGGCATCCAGAACATGAAGAGGTTGATGTAAATATGGTTATACAAACTTTAATGAAGAATGCTGCAAATGCACAAAATATGATCAAAGAAATAATCAAAACTTTTAAAGATTATTCAGTCGAAAAAGATCCTGCAAACGAGTGTTTAGATGTTGCTATTATTACTGATCCAAAATCAAGAACTAGAAAAACAATCAAAAAACTTAATAATATAGCGGGAAGAGTTCTTAATAAAAAATAATGAAGATAGAAAATAAATCTTATCGAACTATTTGGTTTGAAAATAATTTAGTTAAAATTATTGATCAAACAAAATTACCCCATCAATTCATAATTAAAGATTTAAAAACGGTAAAAGATGCAATTAATGCAATTAAAACTATGGAGGTAAGGGGAGCTCCTCTTATCGGTGCTACAGCTGCATATGGTTTAGTGTTATCAATAATCGAAAAAAATGATTTATCTTTTTTGAAAAAATCTAGTGAAGATTTGATAGCTTCAAGACCTACAGCAATTAATTTAAAGTGGGCTGTAGATAGAATGATGAAAAAACTATCTGGTGTTAACGATAAAGATATTCTTAGATTAGCACTTGATGAAGCAAAAAATATTGTGGAAGAGGATGTTAGTTTCTGCAAAAACATAGGATTAAATGGTTTAAAAATTATTGAGGAAATCTCTCATAAAAAGAAAGATACAGTTAATATTTTAACCCACTGTAATGCTGGATGGTTAGCAACTATAGATTGGGGCACAGCCACATCACCAATTTATCATGCTTATCAAAAAGGAGTCAAAGTTCATGTTTGGGTTGATGAAACTAGACCAAGAAACCAAGGTGCAAATTTGACCTCTTATGAATTAAATGAAGAGGGAATTCCAAATACTGTAATTACAGATAATGCTGGAGGTATACTAATGCAACGAGGTCAAGTCGATATGTGCATTGTTGGGACTGATAGAACTTTGTCTAATGGTGATGTTTGTAACAAGATAGGAACTTACTTAAAAGCATTAGCGGCAAAAGATAACAACGTTCCTTTTTATGTAGCTCTTCCTAGCTCGACCATAGATTGGAATATAAAAGATCATAAACAAATACCAATCGAAGAAAGAAACTCTGAAGAGCTGTCTCACGTAGAAGGCATAGATAAAAATAATCAAGTTACAAAAGTAAGAATATACCCAGAGAAAAGTAAATCAATGAACTTAGCATTTGATGTTACACCTGCTAAATATGTAACAGGGTTAATCACAGAGAAAGGAACTTGTGAAGCTTCGGAAGAAGGTTTAAAAGGTCTATTCAAGTGAGTAAATTAAAAGCGGAAGTAATAAAATATTCTAAAAAACTTAATATTACTAACTTATCAGCTTTAAGATCAGGAAATATTTCAGTAAGAGCAAAAGAAAAAGGAGTTGATGGGTTTTATATTACTCCCTCTGGAAGAGAATATGGTTCTTTAAAACCTAATGATATTATCTTTGTTTCTCTCCAAGGTGCTTACGATAAAAAAAAAGGTAAGCCATCTTCAGAGTGGAGGTTTCATCAGGATATATATGTGAATAAAAAAGAGGCCAAAGCAATTGTTCATGCACATTCTACTTGCGCTACTGCTGTTTCAACTCATCAAAAAAGTATTCCAGCATTTCACTACATGGTTGCAGTAGCGGGTGGAGAAGACATTAAATGCAGTAAATATGCAACTTTTGGAACTAAAAATCTTTCCAGAAATATTATCAAAGCTCTAAAAAATAGATCAGCATGTTTAATTGCTAATCACGGACAAGTTGCGTTTGGAGAAAATTTAAAAAAAACTTTTGAACTTGCTCAAGAGATCGAAAATATTTGCCATCAATATATAAATGCCCTAAGAATTGGAATACCTAAGATTCTTTCAAAAAATGAAATGAAAATAGTCTTAGGTAAATTTAAAAATTATAAAAAAGGATAGTTTTTAATGATTAAAGTTGGTGAACACATTACCATCGATTTCTTAGGTGTAAAAAAAGATTATTCACCCGAATTCTACGAAAAGGTAATTTATAAAATTGCAAAAGCTGCAAAAGTTGAAATATTAAATGTAGCTTCCCATAAATTTCAGCCCCAAGGTTTTACCCTAGTTGCACTTTTATCAGAAAGTCATTTCAGTTTTCACACTTTTCCAGAAAGAGGCGTAATTAGTTTTGATTTCTTTACTTGCGGCAAAGTAAATCCAAAAGTTGCTTTAAAAATATTGAGAAATGAAATTGATCATAAAAGAGTAGTTACTAATGCTTTTGATAGAAGTAGTATCGGTCTGTATGATGATATTTATAGCACTCCAGGTCAGAAAAAGTTTTATGTAGTTAAAGATGTTTTAGAAAAATTTACATCAAAAGTAGGCCAGTTTGTTGAAGTCATGGATATCGAAGAGTTTGGTCATGCTTTGTTTATTGATCATGAGATTCAAGTAGCAGAAAAAGATGAAAAAATTTATAGCTCAAATTTTTTTAAATCCAGTTACGATTTAAGTAAAAAAAATAATAATGTAGCTATTATTGGAGGAGGGGACGGCGGTGTGGCGCGTGCTTGTTTAGAAAATAATTCAAATTATATCGATTGGTTCGAGCTTGATCCGGAAATAGTAGACGCTTGTTATCGTCATTTACCCAAAGTTTGCTCTAAAGTAAAAAAAGAGCAACAAAATAAAAACTTTCTGGGGAGATGCTTTTAAAAGCATAAAAGAAATAGAAGATTCCAAATACGATAAAATTTTTGTTGATTTAAATGATGATCAGTATTGTATAGATCTAGCAAAAAAAAACATGAGAGGTTTAAAAAGAATTCTTAAAAAGGGTGGAGTAATTACTGCACAAGTTGGAAGCTATGATAAAAAACCAAAACAAGTAGACAACTGGTGCAAAGTTTTATCAAAAAGCTTCGGAAATGTTAAATTATCAGGTGCTTATATCCCAAGTTTTGACTGTAACTGGAATTTTGCTTCATCTATAATGAAGTAATGTTTCGAGTTTCTTGTATTCAATTAAAATCAAATAATAATATTCTATATAACTTAAGAAAAACGGAAAAATTTATTTCAAAAGCTGTAAAACAAAAATCTGATTTTATATTAACCCCAGAGATATCTTCTTTATTTGCACTTGAAAAAAAAAAGTTATTGAAAATTTGTAAATCAATGAAAGAAGATATTTATCTTAATGGCATAAAAAAATTAGCAAAAAAATATAAAAAATGGATTTTAATTGGCTCATTAATTATTAAAGTTTCAAGAAATAGATTAGTTAATAGATCAGTTCTTGTAGATAAAACCGGAAAGGTAAGAACGTATTACGATAAAATTCATATGTACGATGTTGTACTTAGTAAAAGAGAAAAGTACTTTGAGTCAAAAACATTTACCGCTGGAAAAAAGATTAAGTATTCAAATTTACCATGGGGAAAACTTGGTTTGTCAATTTGTTACGATTTAAGATTTCCAAATATGTTCAGAAAACTATCAAAAATTGGATGTGATTATATCTCTATTCCT
Organism: uncultured Pelagibacteraceae bacterium; assembly: GCA_902590625.1. Taxonomy (GTDB): domain Bacteria; phylum Pseudomonadota; class Alphaproteobacteria; order Pelagibacterales; family Pelagibacteraceae; genus Pelagilacustribacter. The sequence goes on from CACIXL010000009.1 coordinate 16,432, forward strand.
TCAGCATTCACAGAAACAACTGGAAAAAGACATTGGCACTCTTTATTAAAAGCAAGAGCAATTGAAAATTTCTGTTATATTTTTGCTCCCGCTCAAGGAGGAACTCATTATAATGGTAGAAAAACTTTTGGCCACTCTATGATTATCTCTCCAGATGGAAAAATATTAAAAGAATTAAAAAAATCAGAAGGTGTAATAACTGTTTCCATAGATCAAAAACTTCCAAAAAAATTAAGATCTATAATTCCTAGCTTAAAATCTGAATAATTATTCGTATGATTTTACTTCTTTGATGTTTGAACCAAGTGAAGTATTGATTGCTAATTTAATCTTTGCTCTTTCGTCATTATATTTATAAACATTCCTTGCAAGTTCTATAAATTTTTCTCCAAAATCTTTATTTCTTTCTGCAGCTCTTTTTCCATCTTCGATATCCCACAGCTTAAGATTTATATTCTTCAAATCATTTATATGTCTTGAAATACTGCTTTGATCTGGAATAAATTTTTTTACTGTTTCATTTAAAGATGAAAGTTCTTTATTGATATCAACTAATTTTTCTTTGCTAGATATTTTAGCTTTTTTGATTTCTAAAATTGTAATTTTATCAAACAATTCTCCCGCCGAAATTTCTGCCAATATTTTGTCTATTTTATTGCTCATATTAATATTTGACTATATCACGCTTTAAATATACTCGGAATTAATAATGTCAAATATATTAATAATTAAACATGGTTCGCTGGGGGACTTAATTCAAGCGAATGGAGCAATTAAAGATATAAAAAACTTCTACCCAAATAGAAAAGTTTTCTTACTTACAACTCAACCTTATTCAATTTTTATGTCTGAATGTCCTTATTTAGATGGTGTGTTAATTGATAAAAGATTACCTAGATGGAATTTATTCTATTTAAATAATTTAAAAAAAACTTTATCAAAATATGATTTTAGTAAAGTTTTTGATTTGCAAAATTCAGGTCGTACAAAATTTTACAAAAGATTTATAATAAAAAATGTTGAATGGTCATCAACTGAAACAGCTTTAGAACCAGGTCAGCGGAAAAGTGATTTTGATAAAGATCCCGTCCTAGACAGAATGGAAATACAGCTTAAAAAAAGTGGTATTGAAACTGAATTTACTAAAAATATTGATTTAAGTTGGGCAGTTGAAAATGCTTCTCATTTAGTTAAAAAATATACAAATAGAGAATATATTCTTTTATTTCCTTTCTGTTCCCCAAAGCTTAAAAATAAAAAATGGCCTTACTACAAAGAGCTAATTCAAAAATTAAAACAAGAATTTAAAAATAAGTATTCAGTACTACTTGCTCCAGGCCCCAATGAAATTGAGGAAGCAAATGAATTAAATGCTAAAGTTGTTTTAGAGAATAACGAATATGTATCATTAAAAACTTTAGTATCTTTAATACACAAAGCAAAACTTATTATCGCAAATGATACAGGCCCAGCACATATAGCTTCTCATCTAGATAAGAAGGGATTAGTTTTATTCGGAAGTCATACATCAGCAAAAAAAGTGAGTATTGAAAACTTTAATTTTAAAGCTATCTCAGTGGACAATTTAAAGGATTTAGATGTTAATACTGTTCTAAAGGAAGCTAAAGCTAAATTAGACTAATATATTTTTTTACTATTTTTTCCCAACTAAAATCTTTTGAAAATTCTAAAGCATTAGCTCCCAGTTCTAAATAGTGATCGTTAGCTAAAGTTTTTAACAAAGTATCGTAAATTGCATTTAAATCATTTCCATTACATAGATATCCAGTTTGACCACTTTTAATTGCATCTCCCTCACCACCATAAATTCCACCGATTGAGGGTTTTCCGTAAGACGCAGCTTCAATATATGTAATACCAAAGCCCTCCACTGATTTTTTATAAATTACAGAAGGCATTACAAAAACATCTGATTGTTCTAGAAAAGCTACCTTTTCTTGTTCTGTAGATTTAAAAATTAAATCAACATTTTTTTCTAACCCAAGTTCTTTTCTAAGTTTTAAAAGATTTTTTCTCTCATCGCCATCTCCTATTGAAATATATTTTAAACTTGGAAATTTAGGTAAAAGATTTTTTACGGTCATCATAACATTTTGATGGCTTTTCCTGCCATCTAATCTCGAAACAGTAATTAATTTTGGTGATGCACTTCCATATATTTTTTTTGCAAATTCTTTAGCTTCTTCATTTATTTGAATAGGATAATTACAGCCAGGGTTAATTACAGTGACATTTTTAACACCTAACTTCATTGCGAATTCTTTAGTAAATTTTGAATTAGCTATAACGTGGTCTGCCTTAGCTAAGGCAGTTAAAACTCTTTTATTTAATGACGATCCAACTGGATGGTTAATTTCCTTTGAATGAATTAAGCAAAAAGATTTTGTTTTACTCAATAAATTTTTTTCAATATTTTCAATACTTTTCCAATGATCAAAAAAAGAGGCTCTTACCTCATTTGATGTTAAGAATTCTTTTACTAGGTTTGCTTTTCTATATTTACGAAAAATTTTAAAACCTGAAACTCTTTCTATATTTAATTTTGAATTTTGATCATAATTCTCGTCTCCATCTTGAGTTTCCGCAAAAACTTTTACTGGACCATGATTTAAAAGCGCGTTGGATAAACCTTCCATGAGGTTTTGTATTCCACCAAGCTCAGGAGGAAAATTTCTAGTGGAAACCAAAAACATTAATTAAACCACTTTATGTTACAGCCCATACTTGGAATTTGTTCATCAGGACCTTTTTGTGTTTGAGCAACCATTTTCATAGCTATTTTTAAATCACTATCACCATTATTTATTGGTTTTAAATCTTTTAACTCTCTGAATCTTCCTCTGTATTGGAGTTCTAAATTTTTATTGTAACCAAAAAAGTCAGGTGTACATACTGCTCCATACTTTCTCGCAATTTCTTGCGTCTCATCAAATAAATAATTTATGTTACCAAAATTATTATTATCAGCAAATTTAATCATATTATCAAAAGAGTCTTCGGGATAATTTTTAGTATCATTTGACATAATAGCTACAGAACTAATTCCATCTTTTTTAAGTTCATTACAATCTTTAGCTAAATCTTTGATAATTGCTTTTACGTAGGGACAATGATTGCAGATAAACATTATCAAAGTAGCTTTTTCGCCTTTAATATCGTTTAAAGTGATTACTTTATTGTTGATTGATTTTAATTTGAAATCCTCAGCTTTTTTTCCAAAATCACAAACCGGGGTTTTAGTTAAGGCCATAATGTATTATAAATTATTTAATAATACATTACAGCAATATTATGATTTACGATTTTGAAGGACAAACTCCAAAAATAGATCCAGGCAGTTGGGTTGCACCTAACGCTGTTATTATTGGAAGAGTAGAACTAAAAAAGAATTCTAATATTTGGTTTAATACAACTTTAAGAGGAGATCTTGAACCAATTATCATTGGAGAAAATTCAAACATTCAAGACGGAAGTGTTATTCATACTGATCCAGGTTGTCCAACTATTGTTGGTAATGGAGTAACAGTAGGGCATATGGTTATGCTTCATGGCTGTGAGATAGCAGATGATTGCTTGATAGGTATAGGTTCAACAATATTAAACAAAACTAAGATTGGAAAAAATTGTATCATTGGAGCTAATGCACTTGTCACAGAAAATAAAGTTATACCTGAAAGATCTTTAGTTCTTGGTAGTCCTGGTAAAGTTATTAGACAAGTTACTGATGAAGAAATAGAACACATAAAAGAAAATGCTAGGGACTATGTTGAAAATTTTAAAAAATATAAAAAATAGTTTATTAATTTTAATTTTACTTACAGGAAATTCTTTTGCAAAAGATATTAGACTTCCTAAAGATGTTGGTTCCGGAAATTCTTACAGTAAAAGTCTAGGTTCAGGATTTAAAAAACATGGATATACAATTGTGAACAAAAAAGACGGTCATCCTGTTAGAGCTGGAGAAAAATCTATTAGATTTGAAGTTAGATTCGGAGATTGTGGTAAAGACAAAGCTCCTGGGACTTGGAATGATTGTGAAGGTTTGAGACAAAGGCATGAATTAAGTGGTGATAGATTTAAAGGTAAAGCTTGGTATGCTTATTCAATTTATTTACCAGAAGATTTTGTAAATATTTTTCCAGTAAAACTGGCTATGGCTCAATTTCATCAGAAAGGAAGCTGGCCAACTTTGATGTTTCAATTAACAGATGAAGGATATTATGCTGACAGACAGTGGCAATATCAAACAGATGAGTTCAGAAAACTATTAGATGTCAAAGATATGATAGGAAAGTGGAATGATATTTTAATTAATATTAATTCAACCTCAAAAGATAAAGGTTTTTATAAAGTATGGGTAAATAATGAATTGAAATATGAATTCTCTGGACCAACTACCAAAGGAAATGAAAGTTATTTTAAATTTGGAATTTATCACACGTGGATAAATCGATGGGATGAAAATAAACGCGGACCTTTTCCTACTCAAGTAGTTTACTATGATGAAGTTAGAGTTGGCAAATCAAGAGAGGCTGTTACCAAACATTTAGGGTACTAACCAATTCTTTTTATTATTTTCTAAATCAAAAAAAGCTCTACGGTGTCCTTTGGCAGCTAAGTATAACCACTCTATACTTTTAACTTTACATCTAATAACACAAAAGTTTTTATAACCAGCTTCACTTTCTTCTTTTGTGTAGTCAAAGTTATCAAATTTATTGTCTAGACCTGATGTTGGTTTATCTGATTCAGTTCCTGGTCCATTAGTAACGAGATAACATTTTCTACTTATATGACCTGTTTTATCCCAAGACTCCTTTGTAACATCATCGTTAAAGTGAACGTTACACTCTGTTTTTAATCTTAGCTGAATCTTCTCTTCTTTTCCGTAAAACAAAATTGAACAATTTGGATTTTTTTTAATTTTTTCTATTTTTGATGATCTGATGTCACTATGATACTGAACAAAGCTATTTTTTTGATCAGCTTTTCTTAACACGACAACTCTACCATCTAAATCTTTATCATTACCACAAATAAATACAGGTGTTCTAAATTCAGAAGATCGATCAGTTACAGCATTAGTTAATAGATCCCAAATCTTTTTTTCAATCTCTTTGAAATCTTCATAGTAACTTACAACTTCTCGTGACACTTATTTTCTAAATCTTTTGATTAAGCTTGAAGTATCCCATCTTTGGCCACCCATTTTTTGTACTTCAGCATAATATTCATCAATTATTTTTGTGATAGGTAAGGGTGAATTATTTTTCTTTGCTTCATCCATAGCAATTTTTAAATCTTTCCTCATCCAATCAACAGCAAAACCATAATCAAACTTATCTTCGATCATTGTTTTATGTCTATTTTCCATTTGCCAAGATTGTGCAGCGCCTTTTGAAATAACTTCAATTACATCATGCATATTTAAACCTGCGTTCATTCCAAAATTAATTGCTTCTGACAAACCTTGCACAAGTCCCGCAATACAAATCTGATTAACCATCTTAGTTAATTGACCACTTCCAGACGGTCCAAGTAATTTTATTTTCTTACTATAACAATCAATAACTGGTTCAGCTTTTTTAAAAGGAGCTTCATCTCCTCCAACCATTACAGTTAAAATTCCACCTTCAGCTCCAGCTTGTCCTCCCGAAATAGGAGCATCTAAGAAATCAAAACCTTTTGCTTTCGCTTCTTTATATAACTCTCTAGCAATGTTTGCTGAGGCAGTAGTATTATCTATGTAGATTGAACCTTTTTTTGCAGTTTTAAACAATCCTTTATCACCTAAAGTAACTTCTCTTAAATCATTATCGTTTCCAACACATGTAAAAATAAAGTCACTATCTTTAGCAGCATCCATCGGAGTATCAGCAACATTACCTTTATATTCTTTTGCCCACTTTTCAGCTTTAGCTTTAGTACGATTATAAACGGTTACATTGTGACCAGCTTTTGATATATAACCAGCCATGGGATAACCCATTACACCAAGACCTATGAAAGAAACTTTACAACTCATTAATGATTAACCTCACGTTAAATAAAAAAGTAATTATATTTGGATTTATATTTACATTTTTTTCTAGTTTTGGACAGAGCTTTTTTTTGGGATTGTTTAACGCACCGATAAGAAATGAACTTGGTATTACTCATGGTCAATTCGGTAGTATCTATGCAAGCGCAACTATTTTTTCAAGTTTACTTCTTATTTGGGTTGGAAAAAAAATAGATGATTATAGAATTTTAAATTATTCATTATTTGTAGTTATATTATTATTTGCTTCTTCATTATTTTTTTCATTTATAAATAGTATTTATCTTTTAGCGATTGGAATATTCTTAATGAGATTCTCTGGACAAGGTTTAATGAGTCATACTTCCACGACAACCATTTCCAGATTTTTTGAAAGATCTAGAGGAAAGGCTTTAAGTACTATTTGGTTTGGTTTATCTACTGCAGAATTTATTTTGCCAGTTCTGGTAACTTATTTTTTTCTTATTTATTCGTGGAGAACTGTCTGGCAAGGAATTGCAATACTAATAATTCTATTTTTGCCTTTTGTAATTTTAAATACAATTAAGTCGATAAAACTAGATTCAAGAGAGGCAGAACCTAATCCTGGTAATAAAAAACTAAAAATTAAAAGTTGGAGAAGAAGAGACGTTTTAAAAGATTATAGATTTTATATTGTATCTTTGAACATGCTTGCGATGCCTTGGATCGCGACAGGAGTTTTTGTTTATCAATCTTTTATTTCTGACTCAAAAATGTGGGCTATTTACACAATACCTAAAGCTTTTATGGTTTATTCAATAACATCGATAGCAACACTATTTGTTTCAGGTTTTTTAGTAGATAAATTTACAGGAAGAAAACTTATTATGTATATGAATATACCGTTATTATTTGCCATGATTACTTTATTCTATTTTAACCATGAAATATTTGCTTATGTATTCCTTGGATTGATTGGAGTATCTAACGGCTTAGCAAATATACTGGGATCTTCTACTTGGGCGGAAATATATGGAGTAAAATATATTGGAAGCATAAAAGCTTTAACAACTGCATTTATGGTTTTTTCAACTGCATTTGGTACAGCAGTATTTGGCTTGTTGATTGATAAAGGATTTACTATAGAAAATATCGCTTTCGTGGGAGCTACTTACGTCGTTATTTCATTAGCTTTACTAATTTTAATCAGAAAAACAATAGAACCTGTAAGGTTACCAAATTAAGCTTGATTTATTAAACCTAATTGAATAAATAACAATCATCATGGCAAGAATTACCGTAGAAGACTGCTTGGAAAAAGTTGATAATCAATATGATTTAGTCCTTTTAGCTAAAGAGCGAACAGTACAACTAAATGCTGGATCTCCAATGCTTGTTGAAGAGGATAATGACAAGAGAACAATTATTTCATTAAGAGAAATCGGTGATGGAAAAATTGACGTTAAAGAAGTTGAAGCAAGCGCTATTAAAAGACTTAGAAAAGAGCCAGACGAAATTGAGCAACAAGAAGAAACAGAAGAAGAGACTAATGATGATTTTGAAAATTTATACAAAGGTCAAGTCTCAAAAAGTGGCGTAGCAATTCTGCCATCAAAAAGAACTAGAAGAATTCCAGAGGTAAAAAAACCTAGCTTAGCTGATGAAGCATTATCAGAGTTAAAAGCTGAGCAACCTGAGATTAAAGAAGAAAACTTAGATACTGAAGAAGCTCCACTTGAATTAAGTGAAGAAGCTCCTGTAGAAGAAGAAAATAAATCAGAGTAAATCATGAAAAAAACTGTTTCAGTTGCACCAATGATGGACTGCACTGATAAACATGAAATATATTTTTTAAGTCTTATCAGTAAAAATATTCATTTATATTCTGAAATGATTGTAGCAAATGCAATCATAAGAGGGGATAGGAATAAATTATTATCTTTCAAAAAAATTTCTAATCCCGTCACTTTACAAGTGGGAGGTTCAAATCCCGATGAACTTGCAGAAGCTTGTAAAATTTCAGAAGATTATGGATATAAAGAAATTAATTTAAACTTAGGTTGCCCTAGTAAAAAAGTACAAAAAAATAAATTTGGCGCTTGTTTAATGCAAGAACCAGATCTTGTAGCAAAATGTATTGAAGCGATGTCTAAAGCTACAAATCTACCAGTAACAATAAAAACGAGAATTGGTTACAATGATGTTGAAAATTTTGAATTTTTAAAATCATTTATTCAAACAACTAAAGATGCCGGCTCAAAAAAGTTTATTATTCATGCAAGAAAAGCTTTGCTTAAAAAATTAAGCCCAAAAGAAAATTTAAATATTCCACCCCTTAAATATGAATTTGTTTATCAATTAAAAGAGCATTTTAAAAACGATGAAATAATTATCAATGGTGGAATTAAAACTACAGAAGATATTAAACAACATTTATTAAAAGTAGACGGCGCTATGATTGGGAGAGCCATTTATCATTCACCTTATTTTTTAGCTGATATTGAAAGAGATATTTTTAAAAATAAAAATATTCCTTCAAGAAGTGAAGTCATGGAAAAATTAATTCCATACATTCAAGAAGAAACCTCAAAAGGCGCTCAACTAAATCATATCATGAGACACACTGTTGGATTATTTCACGGACAAAACGGTTCTAGAACATGGAAACAATATCTTTCTAAAAATATGTGCATCAGAGATGCTGATCTTCAAAAAGTAAATCATATCATGGACCAGGTTAGAAAAACAAATCCTGTATCTTTAGAAAGATAATTTTGGATATTCTTTTTCAACCAGAAACTCTTTATCTAATTATAATAATGGTCATCACAGCTATCCCTGCCGGGTTTGCTGCAGGTTTATTCGGTATCGGGGGAGGGTTAATCACTGTACCAATACTATTTTATATTTTTGGCGCAGCTGGTATCGAGCCAGAGTTTCTAATGCATTTAGCTGTGGGAACTTCATTTGGAATAATTATCCCAACTTCAATTGTATCAGTCTTAACCCATCATCAGCATAATGCAGTCGATTTTAGCGTAGTGAAAGGTTATGGAGTATTTGTTATTATTGGAGTTATACTTGGTACTATTTTAGCTGCTGGTTTAAAAACAAAACCTTTAATATTATTTTTTACTATTGTTGTTTATATTCTCGCTTTTTATTTATTATTTTTAAAAGAAAAAGAGTCAGATCTTTCAATAAAAATGGGTCTACCTGCTAAAATTATTTCCGGGATCATAACAGGATTTATTTCAGCTCCTATGGGTATAGGCGGTGCAGTAATGAATGTTCCGATTTTAAAGTTTTTTGGTTATCCAATAAATAAAGCGATAGGAAGTGCAGCTGCTATAGGTTTTATAATAGCTTTGTTTGGAACGATTGGTTTTCTTTTTTCAGGCAATTATTTGAACGCTAATTTACCTTTAAGTATTGGATTTTTAAATATTCCAGCATTTTTAATATTCTTTCCAATCACAGCATTTATGGCAAGGTTAGGAGCAAAAGCTAGCCATAGAATTAATAAGAAAAAGATGACGAAATATTTTGGATTATTTTTAATAGTTATAGGTTCTAAATTTTTATACGAGTATTTTAATCTTTAAATTTTTTGGTCGTATTCACCAATTTTTCCAGTTTCTTGTAATAATTTATCTATAAAATCAAAAATATTTTTCTTTCTTTCGTTTGAAGTGGGGCTTTCAGTAACTACGACAAGAGAAGGTTTATTCGATGAAGCTCTAATTAAACCCCAAGATCCATCTGTTAAAGAAAACCTTACTCCGTTAACCGTTAAAACTTCTGTGATAGACTGATTATCTATTTGAATATTCTGTTTTTTTAGATCTTCAACTTTTTTAACCATTTCCTCTACCACTTTATACTTCTCTTCATCTTTGCAGAATGGAGCCATAGTTGGAGATTGATATGTTTTGGGTAACTCATTAATGATTTCGCTCATCTTCTTATTGTGATTAGTTAATAAATGACAAACTTGTATCGCTGAATTTATTCCATCATCATATCCGTATCCTAAAGGTTGATTAAAAAAGAAATGACCGCTTTTTTCAAATCCTGCTAAAGCTTTTTCTAGATTTACTTTTCTTTTAATGTGTGAGTGTCCAGTCTTCCAATAAATTGTCTTACAGTTATTTCCTAAAAGAACTTTATCTTTAGCATAAAGACCTGTTGATTTTACATCCACAACGAATTTTGAGTTTTGATGTTTAGAGGCTAAGTTTCTAGCAATTAGTAATCCTATTTTATCAGAGTATATTTCATCTCCTTTATCATCAATTACCCCACATCTATCACCATCTCCATCAAAACCAAATCCAACATCTGCATTGTTTTCTTTTACTGCTTTTCTTATTGCGTGAAGCATTTCAAGATCTTCAGGGTTTGGGTTATATTTTGGAAAAGACCAGTCTAGATTACAATCTAATTCTATCACTTCGCAACCAATCCCTCTTAAGATTTCAGGTGCAAAAACTCCCGCTGTTCCATTACCACAAGCAACAACGGCTTTAATTTTCTTACTGATCTTATTTTTTTTTATTAAATCATTTGCATAGACATTCTTAAAATTATCTATTTTTTTAAGTGAACCTTTCCCTTTAATAAATTTTTTATTTAAGGTGATTTCTTTTAATTCACTCATTTCTTCAGGAGCATGAGTTAATCCTTTTTTGATACCCATTTTTACTCCAGTCCAACCATTTTCATTATGACTAGCCGTAACCATTGCTATGGCATCAGAATTTAAATTAAACTGTGCAAAGTAAACAGTAGGAGATAATGATAAACCTATATCTTCAACACTACACCCAGTGGATGCTAAACCATTGATTAAAGCCTTTTTTATAGACTCACTGTAGGACCTGTAATCATGACCCACTATCACTCTTGGATTTGTTTTTTTTGTATGGTTTATTATTTGAGAACCCAGTCCTTTTCCTAAATCAGTGATTCCCTCTAAATCGATGTCTTTTTCATAAAGCCACCTTGCGTCATACTCTCTAAAACCGTTTGGATTAATTTTCATGAACTATAAATACTAGAGAATATAGGCTTTTGTTATTAAATGTTTATTAACAAAACTTTCCACTTGCAAAAATATTTAAATGTTCTTATAATGTTCTATTGATTTAGATGTTATATAGTATATTAACTATATTGTAACACAACATATAGTTGTTTTGTTAATAAATCGAAGCAAATAAGTAAAAATATGAATAAAAACGTATCATTGGCAATAGAGAAAGCTGTCGGCAGTATAGGCCAGAAGCACCATAATGATCAAAGAAATAATGGTCCTAAAAAACCTGATTTATTCTCTTTATCAGGTGAAACGGAACTATTTCAAAATGAGAGAGGCATTACGATTAAGATCGACAGATCTAGAGATGCCAATTTAACTGATTTTGGTAAAGCTACTCTTAAAGACAGATACCTGGGTCAGAACGAGAGTTTTCAAGATTTATTTGCAAGAGTGGCAAGTGTATATGCTGATGATAATTTACATGCGCAAAGAATTTATAACTACATAAGTAATTTATGGTTCATGCCTGCAACACCAGTTTTGTCGAATGGTGGAACAGAAAGAGGCTTACCTATTTCATGTTTTCTAAACGAAGCCAATGATAGCTTAGAAGGAATAACAAATCTTTGGGAGGAAAATGTTTGGCTTGCTGCAAGAGGCGGAGGTATAGGAAGCTATTGGGGCAACTTAAGATCTATCGGTGAAAAGATTGGTAAGGTTGGAAAAACTTCTGGAATAATCCCATTTATTAAAGTAATGGACTCTTTAACTTTAGCTATCAGCCAAGGTTCTTTAAGAAGAGGTTCAGCAGCTTGTTATTTACAAATTGATCATCCTGAAATCGAAGAGTTTATTGAAATGAGAAGACCAACCGGTGGAGATGTAAATAGAAGATCACTCAACTTACATCATGGCGTATTGGTTACAGATGAATTTATGAGAGCTGTAGAAACAGGAGATCAGTGGGCATTGAGAAGTCCTTATGATGGAACAGTTCAGTCAACTATTCCTGCAAGAAATTTATGGATTAGATTATTGACAGCAAGAATTGAAACAGGAGAACCTTATATAGTTTTCATTGATACAGTTAATAGACAAATACCTCAACACCATAAACTAGCTGGTTTAAAAGTTAAAACATCTAACCTTTGTAGCGAAATCACTTTACCAACTGGTCAAGACAATGAAGGCAATCAAAGAACAGCCGTTTGTTGTTTATCATCCTTAAACTTAGATACTTATGATCAGTGGAGTAATGATCCTCAGTTTGTCGAGGATGTGATGAGATTTTTAGACAATGTAATGACTGACTTCATTAATAGAGCGCCAGATGAATTTGCCCACGCAAAATATTCTGCAATGAGAGAAAGAAGTGTTGGTCTTGGTGTTATGGGTTTACATTCTTTCTTCCAACAAAAAAATATTCCTTTTGGTTCTGTGATGAGCAAAGTTTGGAATAAAAAAATATTTAAAAATATTCAGGAGAAAGTTGATGCAGCCTCAGCCAGCTTGGCAGAAGAAAGAGGAGCTTGTCCGGACGCAGCAGAATATGGAATAAAAGAAAGATTTTCTAATAAAACAGCAATAGCTCCAACAGCATCAATTTCAATTATCTGTGGTGGTTCATCACCAGGAATTGAACCTATTGCAGCTAATAGTTATACGCATAAGACTTTGTCAGGTTCTTTTAACGTTAGAAATAAATATCTTAAGAAACTTCTTCAAAAATATAAAAAAGACACTGATGAAGTTTGGTCTAGTATTACGACTAACCAAGGTTCGGTGTCTCATTTAGAATTTTTAACTGCTGAGGAAAAAGACACTTTCAAAACAGCATTTGAAATAGATCAAAGATGGGTAGTGGAACTAGGGGCAGATAGAACTCCTCACATTTCACAAGCCCAATCAGTAAATATATTTATACCTGCAGATATACATAAGAAAGACTTGCATGATCTTCATTTTCAAGCTTGGAAAAAAGGATTGAAAAGCCTTTATTACTGCAGATCTAAATCAATCCAAAGAGCCGAGAATGTAAACAACGCATCACAAACTGATGTAACTAAGAACGTTTATTCTAACGGACAAAAATCAAATAATGAGTCAAATAACTATGAGGAGTGTTTATCATGTCAGTAGCAGAAAAAATTAAGCCAGGAATTATCCAGCCAAAAAAGATGGGATTATTAGTAGAAAATCCAGTTTATAAACCATTTAGATATCCTTGGTGTTATGATGCTTGGTTAACGCAACAAAGAATTCACTGGCTACCAGAGGAAGTACCACTCGGAGATGATGTTAGAGACTGGCAGAAAAATTTATCTGTAGAAGAAAAAAATTTACTAACTCACATTTTTAGATTTTTTACACAAGCAGATGTTGAAGTTAACAACTGTTATCTAAGACATTACACAACTGTGTTTAAACCTACAGAAGTACTAATGATGATGACTGCGTTTGCAGCTATGGAGACAGTTCATATCGCTGCTTACTCTCATTTATTAGATACAATCGGAATGCCAGAAACAGAATACTCTGCTTTTATGAAGTATAAAGAAATGAAGGATAAATATGATTATATGCAAGGATTTGATGTTAAATCAAAACATAACATCGCAATGACAATGGCTGTATTCTCTGCATTTACAGAAGGACTTCAGTTATTCGCGAGTTTTGCAATACTTCTAAACTTTCCAAGATTTAACAAAATGAAAGGAATGGGACAAATCGTAACTTGGTCTGTAAGAGATGAAACTCTTCACTGTAACTCAATGATCAGATTATTTAAAGATTTTATCAAAGAAGAACCACAAATCTGGAATGATAAATTAAAAAATGAAATTTATGAAGCTTGTAAAACAATTGTTCATCATGAAGATGCATTTATTGATTTAGCTTTTCAAATGGGTCCTTTAGAAGGATTAACTGCGGACGAAATTAAACAGTACATTAGATTTATTGGAAATAGAAGACTTGAACAATTAGGTCTTGAACCAATTTATGATGTTAAGAAAAACCCTTTAACTTGGTTAGACAATATGTTGAATGGTGTAGAACATATGAATTTCTTCGAAGGACGAGCAACTGAATATTCTAAAGCTTCAACTAAAGGTAGTTGGGGCGAAGTATTTGCTTAATTAACAACCTTTAAAAGAAGCATACATATTTCTAATTAAATCAAAGTATAAATCTTTTCCAGGATTTAAAGTTGCACCTAAAGGGTCAATTACACCAGTATTTATTTTCATATCTTTTGCAACAGCTTTTATAATATCTGGATTAAATTGAGGTTCTGAAAAAATACAAGTTACCTTTTCATGTTCAATTATCTCTCTGATTTCAGCCAATTGTTCGGCTCCTGGTAATACATCTGTATTAACTGTAAAAGCTCCTAAAACATTTACATTAAATCTTTTCTCGAAATATTGGTAGGCGTCGTGGAAGACAATAGATTTAAAATCTTTTTTTAATTCAGATTTTACTTTTTTTGTAAGATTATCTAAAGCTTTGTGAGCCTTCTTTAAATTAGCGTTGTAAGTAGATGCATTACTTGGATCTTTTTCTATTAAATGCTCTGCCATTTCACTTAGAATTGCTTTTGCGTTTATTGGATCAAGCCAAATATGTGGATCATGTTCGCCGTGAGCATGCCCGTGATGATCGTCATGTTTATCTTCTTTATGACCGTGTTCTTTATGCTCATCGTGCTTATGATCGTCATGTTTATCTTCTTTATGACCGTGTTCTTTATGCTCATCGTGTCCATATTCTTCAAATATATTTCTCTCTCTAAATTTTAATTTTTTTAAACCTTTTGTTTCCATTAATTCTATTTTCTCAGCTTTTTTAGCTATTGATTTTAATGGTTTTTCTAAAAAATTTTCTAAATCTTCACCAACCCAAAATATTAGGTCAGCATTCTGTAACATTTTAGCGTGCGATGGTTTCATAGCAAACCCATGCGGTGAAGCATACCCATCTACTATCAAGTCTGGTTTACCCACTCCATCCATCAAATAGCTTGCTAATGAATGTATAGGTTTAATTGATGCGACTACTTTAATATCGGCATTTGCTGGTGAAAAAATAGTAAATAAAGTTAATATTGATAATATAAATGGTAGTTTTTTAATGTTTTTCATAATGATAGTATTTTAAAATTGTTATAATATAACATTATGTAATAATATAACATTTATAAGTCAAGGAATTAAATGACCTCAAATCAAAATATTTTAGTAAAATTAAATCAAGCTGGTTTCCGTTTAAAAGACAAATGGCTAGTCAAAGGCGTATCACTACAAATTGAAAGAGGACAAATAGTTACTCTTATTGGGCCAAATGGTTCTGGAAAAAGTACAACCGCTAAAATTGCATTAGGAATTTATAAAAAAATTGATGGAGAGGTTGAAAAATATACAAATAAAGTTGGTTATGTTCCTCAAAAAATTTCAATCGATTGGACATTGCCACTAAGAGTGAAGGATTTTATGGTATTGACTGAAAATCTTAAAGATGAAGATATTAACGAAGCTCTATCATTAACTGGCGTTATACAACTTAAAAATAAAAATTTGGGTGATTTATCAGGCGGTGAATTTCAAAGAGTGTTGATTGCAAGAGCAATTTCAAAAAAACCAGATCTATTAGTGCTTGATGAACCAGTACAAGGAGTAGATTTCACTGGTGAAATAGCTTTATATAAACTCATAAAGAAAATTACTGACGAATTAAATTGTGGAATTTTATTAATTTCACATGACTTACACACTGTAATGAGTGCTACAGACCATGTTGTGTGCTTAAATGGTCACGTCTGTTGTTCAGGATCTCCAATGGATGTTGCAAAAAATAATGAATATAAAGCTCTGTTCGGTGAACAAGCTTCTCAAATATTATCAAGGTATGAACATAGACATGATCATGTTCACACGAGCAAAGGAGAGATAAAAAAAAATTAAATGTTAGATGATTTTTTTATAAGAGCTTTAATAGCTGGACTTGGGATTGCAATTGTAACAGGTCCTCTCGGGTGTTTTGTTATATGGAGAAGGCTATCTTATTTCGGTGATACTCTTGCACACTCAGCTTTACTTGGAGTAACCTTAGCTTATACTTTGGAATTTAATATTGCTTTTTCAGTATTTATTATTTCATCTTTAATTGCATTAATTTTAATTCAACTTCAAAAAAGAACCAATCTACCAGGAGATGCTTTATTAGGACTCTTAGCTCATTCATCTTTAGCAGTTGGACTTGTCGTTATTGGTTTTTTAACATTCATTAGGTTCGATATAATGGGATTATTATTTGGAGACATTCTAGCTGTTACAGTTGATGATATATTAATCATATGGATAGGAGGTCCATTAATTCTTCTAATTCTTAAATTAATTTGGAAACCTTTGTTTGCATCAACAGTAAATTATGAGTTAGCAGAGGCCGAAGGTTTAAATCCTGATAGAGCTAAAGCTATTTTCACAATTTTAATGGCTGGGATTATTGCTATTTCAATTAAAATGGTTGGATTATTGTTAATTACAGGTATGTTAATTATACCAGCAGCAATGGCTAGAAATACTTCTTCAAGTCCACAGAGTATGGTTATCTATTCAATACTTGGCGGTTTATTATCAGTAGTTTTAGGTTTATTTACTTCATTAGAATTTAATACATCCTCAGGTCCATCAATTATAGCAGCTTCCTTATTTTTATTCATACTTTCATTATTAAATATCAAGCAATCGATTAAATTGAAAAATTAATGATAAACAAGTAAAATGGACAAAATGTATAAAGAAAATAATCTTTCAAAAAATCAACAAATCATTTTTGATTTAATTGATAAATCTTCAGAACCATTAAAAGCATACACAATACTTTTTAGTGTTCAAAAGAAAGGAATTAAAGCTCCACCTCAAGTTTATCGAGCATTAGATAAATTAGTTGAGACGGGTAAAATTCATAAAATTGAAAGTAAAAATGCTTTTGTTGCATGCAGAAATTCAAATTGTGAAATTTCAAAAGCTACAGCATTTTCAATTTGTGAAAGTTGTGAAATGGTTGATGAAATTAATGATGATAAACTTACAAAATATTTAACAAATTTTAGTGATAAAAAAGGAACTAAGTATAAAAGATTTAATTTAGAATTTTTTGGTTTGTGTAAAAAGTGCAAATAAAAAACAAAATAAGCTAATCTCCAAAAATCATAAGCATATCTTCCATAATTCACTTTTTAGTTGAACTACGGTTACATTATCAACCTATACATGTTACAAAAATTGAGGAAATTAGGAGGAAATATGAAATATCTAAAATATTTAGTATCTATAATAACAGCAATGTCTATTAGTAGTATCGCGTTTGCTAACGAGATCAAGATGGGCAGAGCTGATTGGGACACAGGCTACTTTCAAGCTGAAGTCTACAAGCAGGCTTTAGAAAAAATGGGTTATAAAGTGTCAGGCCCTAAAACTATGAAGCCACAAGTGTTCTATGTTGCCGCTGCAACAGGTGATGTAGATTTATGGGTTAATGGTTGGTTCGGTACTCACGATGGTTACATCTCAGAGTCAAAAGGCAAAGTTAAGCCGGTTGGCAATGTAATGAAAAAAGGTGGATTACAGGGATACTTAATCGATAAAAAATCAGCTGATAAGTTTAAAATTAAAACAGTCCTAGATATAAAAAAACATGCCAAAAATTGGGATTCAAATGGTGATGGGAAAGCAGACATGGTTGCGTGCCCTCCAGGTTGGGGATGCGAAAAAGTTATCCAAAAACATTTCGATGAACTTGGTTTAGGTGAATTTATAAATCCAGTTAAAGCGGATTACTCAGCGTCTATGGCTGATGTAATTTCAAAATATAAAAATGGTAAGTCAGTGTTGTTTTATACATGGACACCTAACTGGACAGTTGGAACATTAAAGCTTGGAAAAGATGTAGTATGGATTGAAGTTCCATACAGTGGATCTAAAGCAGCAAAGGTTCCTAACGCAACAAAATCTAAAGTGAATTTAGGTTTTGGGGCTGATGACATTAGACCAGCTGCAAATGTTGATTTCTTAAAAGCAAATCCTAAAGTTGAGAAGATGTTAAAAAAAGCATCAATTCCTTTAGCTGATATAGCTGCTCAAAACCTTAAAATGAATAAAGGGGAAAAGAGCGAGAAGGCAATTAAGAAGCACGCTAATGAATGGATAAAAGCAAATCAAAGTACATTTGATAGCTGGATCAAGTAAAGGATTAGGTTAATTTTAAATGAGTTTAAAATTAGCCCCTTCAGATTACGAAATATACATTCCATTAGGTGAATGGATTGAAGGAAATATTAAAGAGTGGCTATTCGAACAAAGGCCACTCTTTAAAAAGATTTCAGCACCAATAGACACAGTTCTAAACAGTTTAGACTCTCTTTTAAATTTTATACCTTTTCCAATAATACTTTTTATATTTGTATTCTTTGCTTTTAGAACAAATGGATTGAAGTTTGCCGTTTTTTCTTTTCTTAGTTTAATATTTATAGATCTAGTTGATCTTTGGTCTGAGAGTATGACGACATTAGCTATGATCTTCACTGCAGTATTATTTTGTATGTTAATTGGTATACCACTGGGCATTCTTGCTTCTAGAAGTAATACTTTTGAAATTATCTTACGCCCAATACTTGATATAATGCAAACAATACCAAGTTTTGTTTATTTAATACCTGTAGTTATGCTTTTTGGAGTTGGTTTAACGCCTGGTGTAGTTGCTACAATTATATTTGCTTTACCACCAATAATCCGATTAACAAATTTAGGAATAAGGCAAGTTGGTAAAGGATTTAAAGAGGCAGGATCAAGTTTAGGACTTACAAAATTTTTAATACTAATTAAAATTGAAATTCCTTTATCTTTAAAAACTATAATGGCAGGAGTTAATCAAACGTTGATGCTTGCATTGTCGATGGTAGTTATCGCAGCTCTTATAGGAGCTGGAGGGCTAGGCTTAACTGTATATATAGCACTAGGAAGACTTGACGTTGGCTCTGCAGTTATTGGAGGAACAGGAATTGTAATTCTAGCAATTATTTTAGATAGAATTACACAAAAAATAATTAAATCACACTAAAGACTTTAATTTTTCAATATGTTTTGGAGTAATTTCACAACATCCTCCAATAATATTGGCTCCCTTACTTTTTAATTTTTTACAAATTTCAAAGAACTTTTTAGGAGTAAGGTCTTTCCTTTTTCCAAGTTGAACCTTAGGATTATTTGAGTCCGGTTTCCAACCTGGCGGTATGTGTTCAAAAGCATTAATTTTAAATCCAAATGGAACTTTAAGTTTTTTCGCGTCTTTCATTACTTCATTTAAATCCTCAAACGAAACACAAGAAGCCATAATTCCAATAGGTTTATGTTTTTGAACTTTTTTTGCAACATTTATAAATTTTTCACCCGAAGGTAATAATCCTTTGCTCCTAATATGGATACCGACTAAAATTTTTTTCTTAAATTTTTTAATTGCACTCAAACCTAATGAACATTCTTTCCAGCTACTCATTACATCTAAATAAAAGAAATCCACATATGGATTGAGATATTTTGCCTGGGATTTAAAACTTTCTTTAATAAATTTAAGATCTTTTCCAAGATCAGCAAAATAAGTAAAATTTTGAGGTGGTAGACTTCCAGCAATCAAAACTTTTTTCTCAGACTTGGCCACGGCTTTTTTAGCCAATTTACCTGCTAGAACGTTCAAATTTTTATATTCTTTTACTAAACCATTTTCGATAAGCCTTCGTTTTCTGCTACCAAAACTATTCGTTACTATAATTTCTGCTCCGGCTTTAATGAAGTCTAAATGAGTTT